>CAZLPA010000019.1:0-13420 GCA_964561295.1 uncultured Candidatus Saccharibacteria bacterium
TTACCGGTTCTGGTAAAATTACGCGTGAGCGCGCCTTCGGGAATCATATTCTCGCTAAGAAATCCAAAGCCAGGAAGCGCAACATGAAAACTGCTGCCGCAATTAATGGCAAAATTAAGAAAAACGTTAAGACTGCATTAGGGGTTTAATTATGAGAGTGAAACGTGGAGTGGCCGCAATGGCCAAACATAAGAAGATTTTAAGAGCTGCTAAGGGTATGCAGCATGCTCGTACTCGTAGCTTCCGCCTAGGTAAACAAGGTGTAATTAAAGCGCTTCGATACAGTTATCGTGATCGCCGCAATCGCAAGCGCGACCTGCGTGCGCTCTGGATTACACGCATTAATAATGCCTCTAGAGAGCTCGGTCTTTCCTACTCGCAATTGATTGCTGGCATGAAAGCCAAGAACATCAATCTCGATCGCAAAGTGCTTGCAGATCTTGCAGTCAACAACCCTGAAGCATTTAAAGCAATCGTAAATACGGTAAAGGAGAAATAAGATGGCAATTTGTGAAGTCACCGGTAAAGGTAAAATGTACGGCCATAATGTTTCTTTCTCTCAGAGACATACACGCAAGGTATTCAAGCCAAATGTTTCGAAGAGAACTTTGGTGATTAATGGCCAAAAGATAAAGTGCAATGTCTCAACTTCGGCACTAAGAACTTTGAAGAAAAAGGGCTTAATTGAGTCGCCAAAAGCTCGCGCCGAGAAGAAAACAAGCAATAACAACTAGGTTCTATACAAAAATCCACCCTTTCGGGTGGATTTTTGATAATGAGCCGTCATTAAGCCGGGTTCTGTACTATATATTATATATAGTGGCGATTATCTATCTTGGCGCTACATTGCTATAGCGCTCTAGCGGTGAGCGTGCATCCCCGAGCAGGGGTTTAAATAGCACTCCTTGCAACAGGTAGGGTTTGCCTCCGTATCATATCGCTACGACACGCTGTGAGCTCTTACCTCACTCTTTTCACCCTTACCGGAGACCGGCGGTATAAGTTTCTGTGGTACTTTCCCTATCCTTACGGACGGTCGCCGTTAGCGATTACCTTGCTCTATGTTGCCCGGACTTTCCTCTTTAAAAAAGCAATCGCCTTTCTGGCTCCTAGGGATTATACCATAGGGCGAAGAATTTGGTCAATGGCGGAATTTGCCTCTGCATCAGCAACCGAATTATCGGTACGTGAAATATGCGTAAAAGATACGCTATCGAAATTATCAAGTAGTCTTTGAATTGCATCATAAATGGGCGAAATATCTTGATTTTTAACGGTAAAGATACCGTTAAGCTGATTAACCACCATTAAGCTGTCGGAGAAGAATCGTGCGGACTTAAGGTTTAAATCAATAGCACGTTCAATGCCCTTTTTCATGGCATAATATTCGGTTACTCTTGAAGTGGCAAAGCCGATGAACTCTCCTCCTTGTTCTATGGTGTGGCCATCAATATCGACGATGCGGTAACCAATTCCGGAAGGACCAGGATTGCCACGCGAAGCACCATCTACATAGATGGCAGCAGCGCTAGCTGTATCTCGTGCGGAGAGGTGATTTGCGATAACCTTGCCCTCAACAATTTCAAGGACCGAGAGACTGGCTTCATTAAGCCGCACTCCGCTGGCGCCGCCGGAAGCAAAATCTTTGATAAACTTATAACTAGTATACCTATCGCGAGGCGTCGGCTTAATTTCACCGTTGATGCCAATTTCGTAAATTATGTAAAGATTACTAAGACGGCTTGAGCCTTCAAGCGCCAAAAAAGTAATTACGTCTTTGATTTTAACAGAACTAGCAATAAGTCCAGCGTATTCGGAAAGAGACCGAACGATGGCCTCTTCGGGCTGTTCACCAAATTTAATTTTCCCGGTGGGGAGTTCCCAAAAAACCGGGGCCTCACTGCGACCACGGTTGCGCTTCAAAATCAGTACCCCGTTTTCGTTTTTGATAATTCCAACTACGCGAATTCTCTGTTTCATGCCCACCTATCCATAAACCCTGTTGGCCTGTTTTCCCCGTAATATATACAAGGTGGGTAAAATCTTATGCTTTATGCCCACGGGCATAAAGCCACGAAATCCCTATAACATGATTATTCAGGAAAATCATGTTGCCAACAGGGCTACTTTAATTATACCATATCAGATTAGTTACCTACCAGAAAATAGAAGAAACTCAATATACCGTTAACCCCGTTGATCATGAGGTTAGAAAAGACTTCACCAAATAGCAAAATCATGGTGTATACTATAATAACGCCGTAACGTTCCATTCTGCCGAGGATGTTGCGGACGGGATCTGGTGCAATAGCATAGAGTACACGAGAGCCGTCTAGAGGAGGAATTGGAATAATATTAAAAATCATGAAACCTAAATTCACAAAAATGAGCTCGGTAAAAATAAAGTCCAAAGTTTCTCCGCTCGTTCCATAAATAAAACCAGAAAAATGCCCAATTAGAAAGGCAACCAGCGCAATTAAGAAATTCGTAAACGGACCGGCGATGGCAACTAACGCCATGCCCCATTCGCGCCATTTAAGGTTGCGCGAATTGATTGGGACTGGTTTGGCCCCACCAAAAACTGGGGCGCCAATTATGTATAATACAACTGGTACCAAAATAGACATATATGGATCGATGTGTTTGAGGGGATTAAAAGTGAGACGTCCAGCGTCTTTGGCTGTACGATCGCCTAGCCAATAAGCGACTAACCCGTGGGCGAGTTCGTGCAGGATTACCGAAGTCACGACAATGACTAAAATAATAGAAATAGTTAAGAAGTTGACGCCCATCAGTTTAAGACAACTACCTCTTTAGTAGTCGGGAGGCTGTCTAAATTTTTAATCTTAAGCTTCTTCTCGGTGCGTGCAGACAACTTGAGATCAGCGACCATACCGTCAACATTTCCCATTGATACTATGAGCTTAGGCTCAATCTCTCTGACGGCACGAACAGAGGAAGTGCAAAGGATATCAGCAACGACGTCATCAAGATTTTCCTCAATGTTGCCCAAAATGCCAGTATGAACACCGCCAACTTCCACATCATAGATCGTTTTACCACTTTCAGTGGCAATGCCACGGATAGTAGCCTCGCCGATCTCGAACTCACCTGGGCCAGCAATCTTGCCGACCGGTAAATTAGCATCTATGATAGCGTCGGCTATGTTAAATTTAATAGTGGCATTTTTGGTAGCGATAGTAATTTCGTCTGGGCCTTTGCTTTCAATTTCAAACATTATTACTCCTATTCTTTTATGATTTTTTCTGGATCAAAGATTTCGGAGATTTCCATCTCCATGATATCATCAATAAAACGGTCACGAACATTCTTGCGATAAGTGAAATCGTCTGCTGACATGATAACGTAATTAATCGGCTTACCCTGCTTTTTTTCGATGACCTCGGCCCAGCGAGTAAGCTTTTTAGTTTTATCGTTACCAATGATTAGCAAATCAATACCGTCCTGGCCTGGCAAACGATTTGTGACAATGAGGCCTTTGAGATAATTTTTGACTGGGCGACAGTATTCTTCCCACGTAGTTTCATGAACATCTTTTTCACGAGTTGTATCAATTTTTTTGGAAAAAATGTCAATTAATGGGCGGTAGAAAGGATGTTTACTGTTGGCCGAATAATAAACTTTATTGTCAAAAGTTTCGTTTTTGATGATGCCGATGCTCTCAAGGTTAAGGAGTTCCCGTCGGACTGAGTTAATCTGCTCATCGATAACGCGAGTCATTTCCCGGACATAAAAAGATTTTTCAGGATTTTCAAAAAACAGTTTTAGAAGCTTGGCTCTAGTTTTGGAGCCAAATAATTTTTCAATTGGTGTATTAGTTTCTTTGCTCATTCTGTATATATTTTAGCACGAATGGATAAATCTTTTCAAGTTCAAGCCAAGTTATGTTTTGATTGCGCTTGAACCAAGTAAGCTGTCGCTTGGCAAGATGATAGTCTTCATAAAAACATTTTTCTTTAGCGGTATCTAAATCTATTTCTCCGTTCAAATATCTCCAAACGTATTCGTAGATATTGCTCTTCATGGCTTGGCTGCCCCAACCGTACTTTTGAACAAGCTTCATAGTTTCATCGTATAACTCTTGCGAGAACATTTGATCTAGGCGGTGCTGCAGGCGTTCTTTAAGTTTTTCGATAGGCCACTTGATGCCAATAATGCAAAAATTACCCTTTATATCTGTTCTGTCTGAACAAGTTTTTTGTTCAGTATCGCCGATTTTATTACCCGTAGGGCCCTTAAATTGATAATCATAAATGAGGGCATCAATATAAAGCCCGGTGCCGCCAACAATAATTGGCACTTTGCCACGGGATTTGATGTCGAGAATCATAGCATTGGCATAGTCTTTCCAGTCTGCTACTGTAAATCTATCGCCTGGCTCGACTAGATCTAAGCCAAAGTGTGGAACTTCATTTTGTTCTGCGGGCGTAGGTTTGGCAGTGCCAATGTCCATCCCCTTGTAGATGGCTCTTGAGTCGGCTGAAATAATTTCGCCGCCGATAGACTTGGCAATCTTAATAGCGATGCCAGTCTTGCCAGAGCCGGTAGGCCCTAAGATTACTATAGTTGGCGAATCCATGCGGAAAGATCGGAAAGTTTGACTTTTTCTTCTTTATCGCGCAAACGGACAGAAACAATTCCCTCCTCGGCATCTTTTGGACCGATTACGATGATGACTGGGATTTTTAGATCTACGGCGCGACGAATCTTTTTACCGAGTGAGTCATCATTGTTATCTATAGAATAACGTAATTTATTGCCTGGAATTGGATCATCTAATTTAATCTCATCTAGGATTTTAGTAATTTGATTAGTATATTCTTTGACCTCGTTATTGACGGTAAGGATACGGACGTTTTCTGGTGCACACCAGAGCGGTAGCCAGCCTGCAGTGTGTTCGAGATAGACACTCATAAACCGTTCAATGGAGCCGATGAGCGCACAGTGAATCATGATTGGAGTCTTTTTGCTACCGTCTGCGTCGGTGTATTCAAGGTGGAAACGAGTGGGCAAAGCATAGTCAAGCTGAACTGTGGCAAGTTGCCATTCGCGGCCGAGCGCATCCACTGCCATAAAATCCATTTTGGGGCCATACATGGCAGCTTCGCCTTTACCAATGAAATAGTCCATTTTAAATTTATCTGCCATCTCTTTAATAGCGGTTTCGGCTTTTTGCCACATTTCTGGAGTGCCAATATAGCCGTCACCATCATCGCGGAAAGAAAGACGAAGGTGCAGTTTCATGTCAATTTTTTTGTAAAGATCTTTGGCGGATTCAATAAGCTCGCCGAAAATGTCACCGATTTGATCTTCAGTACAAAATACATGTGAATCGTCTTGCGTGATAGCGCGTACCCTAGAAAGGCCACCAAGTTCGCCTTTGCGCTCGTCACGGTATACCATCGTAGTTTCAAGATATTTAATCGGCAGATCTTTATAAGAACGTGGCGAGCTGGCAAAAATTTGAGAATGGTGGGGACAAGAAACTGGTTTTAGTGCGAGGTGGTCGCCACTCTCTTGAGAGATAAACTGAAACATTTCTGGAAACTTTTCATAGTGCCCCGAAGTCTTATAAAGATCAATATTGGCAATATGTGGGATACAAACTTTTTTGTAACCTCGTTTGATGCGATAACTTTGAGTAAAATCATTAAGAAGATCGCGCAAGATGGTGCCCCGTGGCGTAAACAGCGGCAATCCAGAACCAACTAGGTTGGAATAGCAGAATAAGTCTAGTTCCTTGCCTAGTTTACGGTGGTCACGAGACTTAGCTTCTTCTTGGCGTTTTAAGTATTCGTTTAGTTCCTCTTCGGTTGCAAAGGCTACACCGTAAATACGAGTAAGCATTTCGCGTTTTTCGTCACCGCGCCAATAAGCGCCCGCAACCCTAGATAACTTGAACGCGCCCACTTCTGATAAATCTTTGAGATGTGGGCCTTTGCATAAATCGGTAAAAACGTCACCTAGGTCATAGAAAGAAATTTCTTCGCCATCTGGGAGCTCATTGATGAGCTCAATTTTATACTTTTGCTGGTTATCTTTTGCCCACTTTAGGGCTTCATTTTTTGAAACTACCCGTTTTGTCATAGGAAGTTTGCGAGAGATAATGTCGCGCATCTTTTTTTCAATTTTTGGTAAATCGGCATCGGAGATTTTAATATCGCCAAAGTCGATATCGTAATAAAAACCGTCTTCGATAGCCGGACCAATGCCAAATGTGGCTGTAGGATAAAGTTCCCGTACCGCAGCTGCGAGTACATGACTTAAAGTATGTCGCATTTTTTCTAGATTGTCAGAATCCATCTTTATCCTTTCTTATTATCTTATAATTATACCATATAATAGTAGGTTTGTCTTTATTGCCCCAGCAGAAGAAAAACCATCAGTGGCATAGTAGCAATAGAAAGAAGTGTAGAAATGGTAACTAGCTCAGATGATTCCGAGGCATTGCCACCATATTTAACAGCAAAAAGACCGAGCGACGTAGCGGTAGGTAAAGCCTGGATTAGAGTGCAGACTTGAACAACTTCGACTGGGAAGTTCAGTAACTTGAGAATACCAAAAGTGACTAAAGGGCATAGCGTAAGTTGAATAATTGCTGTAATGGTAAGTTTCCACTTTTTAAATACTTTGATGAGATTAGCTTGAGATAACATATAGCCAATACAAATAATAGAGAGTGGGGTGGTAGCACCGCCGACATAGCCAACGGCGTCAGTGATAAAGTTCGGTAGTTTGATACCGATTAGAAAAAGCACCATGCCAAGCAGTACCGCAATAATGTTTGGATTAAAAATGATGCTTGTGAAAAGTTTTGGTGTAATTTTGCGTTCAAAGAGCCAGATGCCATAAGAGAACAATGCAATGTTGAAGGAGATGATAAAACCACAATAAGCTAAAATGCCACTAGCCCCAAAAGTGCTGGCGACGATTGGGTAGCCGAGGAAGGTGGCGTTGTTAAAAATGAGCGCAAATTGAGATTCAAAACGTAGTTCGCCACTAAACCATTTCTGATTGAAGATAATTTTAGCAAGAATGATAAGAAGGAACATTACTAAGGCGCCGGCGGCTAGGCCGGAAAAGAAAAGATTGGCCGAGGATGCGTCATATGATGAAGGAAAGGCAACAAACAATGATGCTGGCATGAATACCGTCAAAAGTAGGTTGGTTAATTCCCTATTGGTTTTGTTGCTAATAAGCTTAAATCTACCAAGTAAAAACCCTAAAATCAGGATAATAGCAATGGCGCCAAGCCGTTCATAAAAAGTAGCAAGTTCTATCTGCATATGCTTTAATTATAGCATATCACTTAATCTTCTTGAGCGCGCCACGTAGTTTAAGCGATTGACACACTTCGCGCAAAGCAGGCTCAAAACCGTCGAGAATTTTAATGTTATGACCAAAAAATTTACTAATTTCGTTTTTGAGGTCAACAAACTGGCTGCAGCCAAGAATGATTTGCTCTGGTGTGAAATTGTCGTTTTTGAGTAAAAAAGCTTTAAGATCTTGTTTGACTTTGTGATTAGTGAGCTCGCCATCGTCAATGAGGGCTGGCCAATCTTCGAAGACGGCAATTTTAAGTTGGCCGTAGTGGCTAAATTGAAGATATTTTAAAGTCTTAGCGACGGCTTTTGTAGTAAGAATCAACGTTGTTTTACGATTAAAATTATTGTTCAAATTAAACCCCACAAAAACTTGTTTTTTATATTTATGACGAAAATATTTAAGGCTAGTTCTAGAAAGCAAGTGATTAGCAAAGACGATTAAGTCGACTTTATTAAGATAAGGCTGCAATGCCTTTTCGGCACTAGCCCTTGCAAGCTTGCTACTAGAAAGAGCCTCACTGGCATTGCGCCAATCAATAACTCTAATGACTTCTAAAATTGGCAGCTCGGTCTCAAGATAATCAGCAAAGAGCTCGCCACCAAAACCACTATCAAAAACTACTACTTTAAGCATAAAAACCTTTCTCCTCCGTTGCTAGCATTGTACCATGAGCCTATCGATAAAAAATACTAACCTTTAGGATTTTGCTACAAATGTAGCGAAACCCTGGTTTTTAAGCTATAATTGAAGTATGAATTGGTTAGTCTATACTGCGGTTTCGGTATTGTCGGATTCATCCCGTATTTATATTGACAACTATATTTCCGATTGCTATTACAAAGGCAAAGGCGCAGCTTCACAAAAGTATTTCTATGCAATTGCCTTTATCGCTATGGCAATGGTATTGTTGAATGTTGGCGCAGCCAACTCCTCTCTCTCTCTCTCTCTCTCTCTCTCGGTTGCGCCTATCGGCGCTCTGGTGCTATTCTTTGTTTCGGGTCTGACTACTAGTCTTGCTGGCATACCATATTACAAGGTTCTAGAACTAGATAATTCGACCAATCTAGGTATTTTTGTACAGCTCGCACCGATTCTTTACCTAATACTAGGGTGGCTATTCTTGGGTGATAGCGTTTCATCCCCACAATTAATTGCTTTCTTTGTAATCCTGGCCGCACCACTGCTAATAATTTTTTCAACTAATAAACGAAAAGCTAAACGTGCAGAATTAAAAGCCGCTGCCTTTGCGCTTCTTTATGTCGCAATGGTAGTTTTAGCAAATTTGATATTCGTTAAGCAAAACACGGCGGAGATTGCCTTCATTATCGAATTGGCGTTCACTTTCTTGGGCAAAGGCGTCGGTAACGCAATTATTATGGCTTGCATGCCAAAATGGCGAGAGCGCCATACAGAGGTCGTTAAAAATAGTCACGGAAAAGTCTATCGCCCATTAATCTGCACATTCGCTGCATGTATTGTTAAAGATTTTGCGCAGTATAGTGCTATGGTTGCCGCGCCGTCTATTGCGCTTGCCTCCGTAGTCGCCGATTCTTCCAAGCCAGTTATTATTTTTCTTATGGGTCTCATCGTAACTGCTATTTGGCCTAAATTCGGGCGTGAAGATCTTAGCCGTCGCGCTATTATAGTTCACTTTGTTGCCACTATTTTAATAGTAATCGGCATAATATTATTGCAATAAAGAAAGGAGCAAAATGAAAATCAAAAATATATCTGTAGGTGGGTGGTTCCAGCGGACCACTTTGCAGTTGTCAGAGATTTATGACTTTTTACGTGGTGAAGAGGTTCAAATTAAATTAGAGCAGAAAAAGGTCGATGCATTCCGTAAAAATCTAGAAATCGGGAATCTTGAATATGGTTCTTCTGGTGAGGAGTTTTTAATCTTTTCTACGGCCGAAGGCATTAATGTCAAAATATTTGAGGATGGCCTGATTGTGCTTAATAATACCGCGGCTTCAAAGGAAACCTTGTTTAGTGACATTGAAAAGGTCAAAGACTACTATGAGACGAGACTTTCGCCGGCCTTTAATTATCTATTTAGCCTCGGCGCTCCGGTACCTAAAGAGCTTGCCGGTATCAAAAATATCTATCCATTCTTTGTTGTTTTAGAGAAAGCTACACAGGAAGAAATTCAGAGTCTGCTCGCCAAAACCGAGGGGCGCCAGTACTACGAGTTTAAGAATTCAAAATATGATGTTCTGCGTGGAAACAAGTATTATTTCATCAATAATAAAACCAAGTCAAATGACGAAATCGAGCGTTATGTTGAAGAGCAAATTTTTATTCGTGAATTTAAAGGCCAGCTCCACCGCTATCTGAATATCCACCGTATTATCTGGGAGAAAATTGATGATGTAAAAGCTCACTCTAGAGTTAAGGGTTCCGAAATAGTAAAGTTCACTACCAAGCTGGAGGGATATGCCAAGACTATAAACTTAATTGATGGGCGCATTAACCAAATGGGGACTTATCTTCCTACTCGTGAGAAAATCGCCAAACAAGATAAGGACCTTTCTGAATTTTTGGAAATCTCGGGCTACCGTTATGAAACCCTGCGCGATACTTTAGAATATATCAAATATCTGTGGGATATGACTGAAAACTACGTAAGGGATGCCCAAAAGCAATTCGAGAATCTAAAGTCGGATGTAACGAGTAAGTCAGTGACCAGCTTGACGATTGTAACTTCAATGTCCGCCGGAGCCGCTATTCTCAGCCTCTTTACCGAATCAGAACCGGAGTTTACGACTTTCGGTTTTATCTATTTCTTCGTCTTAGCGTTGATTGGATGGGGCTCACAAAAAATCCTTTCAATCATTGGTAACCGCCAAAAGTATGATGTTACCGACGTGGAATATGAAAAAAATATAAAGTAGTGTATAACCCCTCATAAATTAAATAAAGACCCTATGGGTCTTTTTTAATTTCTGGTGGGTGATGAGGGGCTCGAACCCCCGACCTTCTCGGTGTAAACGAGACGCTCTAGCCAACTGAGCTAATCACCCGTTATGCCGTATTATTATACCATATGAATTAGGTTTTTGCCAGATAATTGCCTTGTCACTTTTTGACTACCTTTTTGGTGACATCGAACTTTTCCATGTATAAGCCCAGCATCAATCGAGTTTGTGCGTAAAAGGCAGCTAATGATTGATACAAAATAGATGTTACTGGCATCAAAATCCATTGGAGAAGCATCAAGATATTGCGACTTTTGCGATATTTGGCGGGACGCTTAGGGAGCATCTTAAATGAAACCAGAATGGACACAATGATACCGACTGAAGCAATAGTCTCGACTATACTAACGATGTTTGGAAGATTATATGCAACCATGGTATGCGCAGAGAGATTCATAATCATTGGTACCCAGCCACCAAAGGCTACGATAGGGGCCAGTATGGCAAGTGTGATATGCCCATCTAAAAGTCGCCAAAATTTCGGGAAAAGTTGCCAAAACGGCATATAGCGTTTCTCTTTGGGAACAAAAAGTTTGGTGCCGACATAAGCAACGTCAGAGGCGCCGTAATACCAACGACGGACTTGGACGAATTGAGCTTTAACTGTTTTCCAAAAAGTTTCATCGATAACCGCGTCTTGGTAGATTGGTATACGGATTGGTAATACCGAATAGTCACCGCCAAAGAAGAAAAGGCTTCGCCAGTATTGGTGACCATCTTCAACAATAGTGCGTTTGCTCCAAAAATGCATCGCTTCAAGTGCCTGAAGTGGCTGGGAGTGCGATGCGAAATTACGCAAAGAATGTGGGCGCATGGTAGAGATAACGTTGAAAAAGGAGTTTGACACAGCGATAACACGAGTAGGGGCAGGGGCATCCCAAATGTTATTCATAAACAGGGAGACTGGTTGATAACTAAGATGTTGACGGTTAGGGTGGGTAATAAACTCGTAGGCCACGGCGTCGAGATATTTTGGGGCCATGCGGTTGTCGCTATCAAGAGAAGTAATAATGACATTCTCTACTGGCAGATGTTCTTTTTTAATATATTTGGCAACGGCTTCTCCAGCATAGGTAAGGTTGGGGCCTTTGCCAATTACCTCGCCTGGCAAGTTATCTGGATGCTTAACTAAGATGAAGTCTTTAAAAGTACTTTTGTATCTTTTGTGCAATTCCTGTGCAGTAGCCTCCATTGCTTCCCCGCCCCTCGCCTCGTAGGCTAAAGCCACAATAATGTGATTATTGGGAAAAGTAGTGTTGTCGATGGCGTCAATTGATGGCCCGAGTACGTCAATGTTCTCGTCGTAAGCTGTGATAATAATAGTATGATATATTTTATCCGGATGAGGGTATCCATCACCCATTGCAGCCATAAGCTTTAGGTTTTCAACATGCTCATCAAAATGATAGCTTTTGGAATCATCGTTTCTTAAGCGCTCAAAAGCCTCGTGCGGGTTGGCAAGGTCCTCCACACGTTTGCGCCAGTCTACGCGCCCAGCACGCTTAATTACTTCATAACCTTGGATGGTACGATATGCAATACCAATTGCTTTTACCAAAGTTGAAGCAATTAGAATGAAAAGATAGATAGCACCTAGAACTGGATCTAGCCAGGATAAAATAAATAATAAAATAATTGCCCCGTAGGAGATAGCGCCGGGTAATATTTCGAAGAAACGATAAGCCAACGTACGTTTACCTTGGGGAATTTCTAAGTTTTTACGCATTTAACCTTCTTTAGTAAGCCTAATTAGCACAATAAATGTCCCGATGATAAGGGCGGTAGTAGTGACAACAAAGAATTTCGCCATACCGGCGCCACGTTTTCGAAAAATTCGTAAGGCGATAAGATTATGAAAGACTCCAAAAATGACTGCAAACAAAGGAAATGCCAACATATCAATCCAAGATCCATCGCGATAGCCGCCGATATCACCATAACCAACTTTTACTATGGCACTACCTAAACTAAGGTTCATAATGCCAAAGACTAGGAGACCAATTGACGCTAATAGATTAATAATCATCAAAACTAACATCAATTTTTCATTGGCATAAATAGTTTTTAAATCGACAACAAAATCTTTCATAATCTACTTGGTGAGTTTTTCTATAACGGCATTGATTTGTTGGATAAAAAGGATATCGCCAACAATGCCAACTAGACCTGCAACTATCATCATCCAACCAATTACCGCAGCGACGTCATTGAATGTGACGAAGATGCCGAGTATGAGCACCACCAGGGCAAGCAATAAAACGTACTTCCAAATAAAGATGCCCGCGCTGGAAAGCTTAATGGCCGTATTAATGCGAGCAAGCGATTCGTAGATAATAAATACACCGACGATGATCCGAAAAACATTGGCAATATCTTCTCCAATAACAAGAGCGGCAATACCAATAAGAACTGAAATGACGCCCATGAGAAGATTGTTATTGAAGAAGTCATTCTGGCCTTTTTCCATAAAGTAATTGATAATTTGGAAAGCGCCTTTGACGATAAAGATAGCACCAACAACATAAGAGACTGCTTGCACCATGATGTCTGGCCAAGCAACGAATAAAATACCGAGCACCATTATTGCAAGTGATTCAATAATGGCTGACCAAGCTGACTTTTTAATGTCACCACCAACTGTTTCTATTGGACGTTTGATGATTTCCACCTTAGACATAGCGTTCTCCTTAATTATTATAATTATAGCACAAATATGTTATAATTAGGCAAGTGCCGTTGTAGCTCAGTTGGTAGAGCAGCTCATTCGTAACGAGCAGGTCACAGGTTCGATCCCTGCCAACGGCTCCACAATATAGCTCTAGAGGAGCTTTTTTGTTTGGGAACCTGTGGAACTAAAGTAAACACAGGTTCGATCCCTGCCAACGGCTCCATTTTTATTTTTTAGATTTTTTGATAGGTGGTATTTTTGCGACGTTCTTATTGCTGGCAGTAATATTGAGAGCCCTGAGTAATTTTTGTCTGGCGTGTGGTGTAAAAATCTTACCGAGCCATGATGACTTTGGTGTTTGATTTTTAGAGGTGGAGGGCGTTGCCACGGGGTCGTTTTTCGGCGTGAACTGCGTCTATGTGTTCGG
>CAZLPA010000020.1:0-12534 GCA_964561295.1 uncultured Candidatus Saccharibacteria bacterium
GTTTTTGATTCTAGCGCGTCTACCAGTTCCGCCACTCGCCCTCTTTCGTAATTTTATCATATTTTGGGGCTTTATGCTATAATTTTATTATGGATTCAGATAAAGGTGGGCAGTCTTCGAGCGACCTTGGCCGGCAGGCGGCTGTACAACTCGCCAGGAAAAGAGTATTGGCGGCGTATACTTCTGCGGCTAACAAAAAAGCTCCCAATACGGTTGGCCAGCATTTGAAAGACCAGCCTATTGCACCAAAAATTAATTCGGAATCTTGGAAAAAATATCATACCGCTTGGCAGGATTATTATCAGAAATATTATAGTGAGTACTATTCTAATGCAGCACGAAATTATGTGGCAAAAGAACGGCTGAAAGACGCCCGCGAGCAAGCTGAGGAGGATGAAATCCTTTATGCTTTGACGCGAGCTAGCGGGAAGAGTGATAAAGGGGCTGGGTTATCGTTGGCTCAAGAAAGCACGCGGGATTCTTCCGAAAACATAAGCGATAGCTTGAAGCTTAAAATTCGTAAAAAAGCTACTGACAAAGCCAAGAAATCGCGGCGTTTTCGCAAGTTTATACCAATAATGGCAGGATTAGCAGTGGCTCTAACTATTTTATTCTTGCAATATAATAGATTGATTTTTGCACCAATTATGGCTTATGTTTCGCCCGGAAATGCACCAGCGTCCGAAATAGATGCATTAGATCCCACTATTACGCAGACCATCTCGGCAGACCCACGTTTAATTATCCCAAAATTAAATATCGACGTACCAATTAATTTTAATGTGCAAATGTCCGATATCTATACTGCGATGATGAATGGCGTAGCACATTATCGTATTGCTGGAGCCAACGCTTATCCTGGGCAGGTGGGGAATTTCATTATTACTGGGCATTCGGCTGGTGATGTCTACAGTTCTAACCCATATAAGTATATCTTTTCTGGGCTGGAACGTCTTGAAGATGGCGATTTGATTTATGTCAATTACAAATCTGTGCGTTATACCTATCGCGTAATTAGAAAAGAAGTGGTAGAACCAACCAATGTTGCGGCACTAGTAGTCCAAACTGACAAGCCTTTGATTACGTTGGTGACCTGTACGCCACTAGGAACTTCTAGGTATAGGTTGCTTGTGACTGGCGAACAAATTTCTCCAAGTTATGAGGGAGCTACAACCCCAGACAGCAATGAGCCGAGTATCGACGAGGGTGAGGTTGAATTACCGAGCAATGAACCGTCTTTCTTTGAAAGGATTTGGAACTTTCTTACCGGGCAATAAGCCATTCGCGCGTAAGTTGATCGTCGCTAAAATAATATAGCCATTTGTCGCTAGTGATGGTAGCAGGGAAACGATCTGAAACATTGCTGGCGAGTTGGCGGCGGTTAAGACCGTCAAAATCATAGACGACTAATTCACTATTATTTACAGAATATATCATATAATTATTAAGCCATCCAAAATGGTTTGAGCCAGTCGACCAGCTGCGAATAAGCATGGATTCCATATCAAGCGTGGCAAAGGCTGAACCTGAATTCATAATAACAAATCCGCCGTCGTAGCCTACCTTAACCATTTCAGGCACAAAATCTAGTGTAACAGTAAGGACTTCTTTTAAATTGTCTTTTTGATAAACAATAAGCGTAGCGCTTTCAATAACAAATATATAGTCAGTCTCGTAGAATTTACTAATTAGCACTTTGGCGGGAGATTCAATCATTTTAATAGTAGTAGGTGTACCGCCTAGTTTAATAATACTAACGTGGTCACCTGACGAGTATACCAACTCTGATTCGTAAAAATCATAATTTTGAATACCTTCTATCAAAATTGCTGAAATCTGACGAGCGTAAACATCAATTTTATGTAAATTCCCATTACGAACGGCAAGCAAGTTGCCAGCGGATTTGTCAAAAATCTTGATGTCGCTAAAATCTGCCGCAAATTCACGCGTCAGGTTAACGCTACTGGATGGATTTTTGACATTTAAAAGTACCCACTCAACGGATGCTCCGACGCTAACTTTGAATAATATATGTTCACTGGCTTGGTCCCATTCGGCCGATAAAACCTCGCCCGTAAAAAGACCAGAAGCCGCATCGGTAGTAAGGGTGGTGGCCGAAAAAATCTTTGCTATATTGAGCGTGGTAGGTTTAGGGGTATCATTATCAAGGTTAATCAGGCTCCAGGCGGTAGTATTGTTGGCTAGCAAAAGAAGCTTACGATCTGGCGAAATGGTAGCAAAAGTAGTGGTAGTAGCGTCATAGATGGATTCTTTTTCACGTTCGTTGAGGAAGAGCCTTGGATAATGCAAACGGTACAATAGCCCTTCGCTAATGTTAACAGTTTTGGACCAAGAATCGTAGCCGTCTTTAGTGAGGGTGATGGTATGCTCGCCACTAGATAGAATCTTGCTAGTATTTGTACGCTGGAACCAAGGCGCATCGCCGTCCACCTCAACACTAGCGCCAGTAGGTATAGAATAAATTTGCAGCATACCTTGGCGTTCAACTTTAAAATCGGCATTTAGCCAATAGCCCGATACGACAAGAGCCAACACTGCGACCATGGCGGCCACCGCAAGTACCATGATGATTTCTGAAATGATGACACGAAGACTTTGGCGCCGAGCGCGTTTTTCTAAATCCATATTTATATTATAGCATATTTAGTTTAGATTTTAGCTCTTGCGTTTTCGCCCTTTATTTTGTATGATAAATATAAGAACTAAGCGAGGTGTAATATGTCAAATAACGATCAACAACAGGGTGCGTCTGCGATTTATCGTAGACCGAGGCTTTCTACTACGATTGATCGTCGAAGAGTGATGCGGCCAGCTAAGGATCAAATGATTTTGAAGAAAAACGAAGAGGTAGTAGTACGTCGGGCTCAACCGCAGGTTGGAGCTACACAGGTGAGTGTTCGTGTGCCACAAAAAGTAACTTCTGTCGTGCCACAAACAGAACCAGCACGCCCAACCGCCAAACAGTTGAAAGAAACTGCTATCGAAAAAGCTTTAGCTACTGCCTCTAAAGATACTAATCACAAAAAGTCCAAAAAACCTCACGTACATTTTGGGTTCAAACGCGTTCTGTTGGCATTAACTTGTGCAGCGGCGGCCGTGTTTGCAATTGTATATTTTGTAAACTTAAATGCGCCAAATATTTCATTAAAAGTCGCCGCCATGCAAACCGGCATTGAAGCTTCTTATCCGTCTTATGTGCCGCGAGATTTTAATCTTTCCGATATCACTTCTGAGGACGGTAAAATTACTTTGAACTTTAGGAATTCTTCTACTGGAGATGCATTTTCGCTAATAGAAGAAAAATCTTCTTGGGACTCTAATGCGTTGCTTAACAACTACGTACGCGAAACATACGGCGAAAATTATACTACAATGCGCGAACAGGGTTTAACGCTCTATATTAGTGGCAGCAATGCATCATGGGTAAATGGTGGCATAGTTTATAAGCTTACAACAACCTCTGGTTCACTCACCAAGAAACAGATTCGTGCAATTGCGGTATCGCTCTAGAAGTGATATAATATAGTGCATGAAAGCTATCACTCGTTTTGCGCCCAGCCCAACTGGTTATATTCATATTGGCAATGTACGCTCGGCAATTTATCCGTATCTTTTGGCAAGGCAAACTGATGGCAAAATGATTCTTCGAATTGAAGATACCGACAGGGAACGCTATGTAGAAGGAGCGACTGAGCTAATTGAAGATACTTTGAAATGGCTGGGGCTAGATTGGGATGAAGGCCCACTTGTAGGGGGGCCGAACGAGCCATATTTCCAAAGTGAGCGATGTGATATCTACATGAAGTGGGTACAGAAGTTGCTTGATAGCGGCCGAGCTTATGCTGATCCTACGCCGCCCGAAAAAATTGACGAGTATCGAAGGGAGTGCAATGAAAAAAAGGTGCCGTTTTTATATCGCAATTTTCGACCCGAAAATCCGCCGGCTTGGGAACCTGGTATGCCGATTCGTTTCAAAGCCGAGCCAAAAGAATATAATTGGCATGATGAGGTAATGGGCGATATGCACACTGGCCCAGAGGTACTTGATGATATCATTTTAATTAAGCGTGATGGCTATCCGACTTATAACTTTGCACATATCGTAGATGATGCCGAAATGGGCGTTACGCACGTAATGCGGGGCGTGGAATATCTTTCTAGTACGCCTAATTACTTAGCTCTTTATGAAGCTTTTGGTTTAGAACGACCGAAATTGGTTTCTTTGCCGCACATATTAGCCCCAACCGGCAATAAAAAACTTGGCAAGCGTGATGGCGCAAAATCCGTAACTGAATATCGTGATGATGGTATATTGCCGGAGGCGATGCTAAATTATCTTGCTTGCCTTGGCTGGAATGACGGTACCGAACAAGAGATTTATACAAAAGATGAGCTGATTGATAAGTTTGCCCTAGAGCGCGTGCAAAACTCTGGCGCACGCTATGATGAGACCAAATTATTCTGGATGAATGGGCAATGGATTCGCCGGATTTTTGCTGAACAAGGCGCACGTGCATTATATGATAGAACAATCAATTTTTGGCCAGAAGTTGCTGCAAGCTATCCAGAAGAATATCGTATAAAGGTGCTCTCTATTATCTATGATCGCCTAAAAGTTTTGTCCGACCTTAAGACTATGACGGAATATTTCTTCGTTGACCCCAAAATTGATGTTGATGCAATTAAAAATAATAAGTTTTTGAGAAAAATGTCTGAAGCGGAAATCGAGGATTTGCTAAAAAAGACTATCCGCGCGCTAACGGATTTGGAGAAATGGGATGCAGATAATTTGCAAGAAACACTTAATGGGCTATTGGCAAAATCTGGCAAAAAACCGGCGGAATTATTTAGTCTAATTAGAATCGCAATCTCTTTTGCACCTTTTAGCCCAGCCCTGAATCTGACCCTTGAAGTACTGGGACGCGAGGTGTCGCTTGCCAGACTTAACGCTGTGGCCAGAAATATTTAGTTAATCAATGTCTTCTTCGTCTTCATCGTCTTCTTTGCGCTTAGCGATGACGAAGAAAATGACACCAGTAGTGGCAGCAACGGCAGCTGTAACAGCAAGACCGGTAGCAAGTGGCGTATCCTCGCCGATATTGGTGGTAGTGGTGACGCCTTGCGGTGAGCTGTAGGAATCTTTAGTGTTGCCTTGGCTAATTTCGGTGGTAGTAGTCGTGGTCGAGCCAGAAGTAGCGACTTCGGTATAAACAGTCTGGCTGCCCGAATACGACGGATTTTCGCCGTTATCAAACGGAGTTTCTGGTGTAACTGGGTTCTCTGGTGTGACTGGATTATCGTTTGCTATGACACCGGAAACTACACTAATGATGATAGTGTTAGCATAAGTACCGGAAGTTTTGCTAGCGTCGGCTTTAGCGCCGAAATAAATATTTTGGCTACCGGAATATGTAGAGTTACTAGTAAGAATAGTATTAGGTGTTTCCTCCAGAGCAGCAATTTTCTTGTAAGTGCTACTCTCGCTACCCTCATTTGTGTCGTTAATCGAATATCCCCAGGCGTTGATTGGAAACTTGCTACGTTCGTAATCCGTAGCGATAGTGTCAATTTCAGAAGCGGTGGCGATAGTATTAATTAATTTCGCAGTGGTAGTCTTGGTAGTCATAGAAGCGGTGAAGCCATTGCCATTATTGGAACTAACATTAAGATTAATCACATTGCGAAGAAAGGTATTAATCTCGCCACTGGCCCAAACATCTGGCGTAGTAATAGACACCGATAAAACTTCATGAACAGCAACGTTGAGGTTGACACTGTTAGGATCGTCGGCCAAGACTGGATGAACCCCAAAGAAAAACGCCGAAAGCACAGCAGCGAGGCTGCCCAAGAATATGACTTTGCGAGCGCTTTTACAGACCATAACCATATTATAACACAACCTTTTTAGTTTTTGTGTTAAAATTATTGTAAAGCACGAGGTATTTCCATGGAGCCATCCAACCAAACAACACCAATTGAAATAGAAAAAGCCACCAAGTCATCTAAAGTTTGGCTGATACTTTTGATAAGTGGTATTGTCGGTATCATCGGGGGGCTGGTTTGCTTTTTGGCAGTATTATTGGCGCCAGAAGAAACATTGCCAGATTTAAATTTTCCTAAAGTCCCGTCTGAAATAGAGACAGAAAAGTATTATAGCAATTTAACTGGTTTAGAGCTTGCGAGCGAAGCTGACAAAACAGCACCTACCTACTGTATACAAACCCCCAACGGCACAGATGGGGCAAGGCCACAAGCTGGACTAACAGAAGCTGGCGTAATATTTGAGGCAATTGCCGAAGCTGGAATTACGCGCTTTGCGGCTATTTATCAGAAACCGTCTTCTGCCGTAATAGGACCGATTCGTTCACTAAGAATATATTATCTGCAATGGGATACGCCATTTGATTGTACAATTGTGCATGCGGGTGGTGCTGATGATGCTTTAGCTGCGGTACGCAATGGTGGCTATAAAGATTTAACAGAGAATTATTATTATATGTATCGTGGAACTTACGGAATAAGGCTTTGGAATAATCTCTTTACAACGTCACAATATTTGGCTCAATTTAGTGCAGATTATGGCTATACAACTTCAAACGTAAATGGTTTTAGCAGGATGACGCCGTTGGAAGCCAGAAAGGCACGGGTAGATACAACCGCAACTGAAAAATTGATAATCACTGAGCCTACGGTAAATAACACTTCCGAATTAAAGGCGACGGTAGCTGATATTAATTTGTATTTTGGCAGATGGGCTACATTTAATGTATTTTATCGTTATAACGCTGACAGTAATACTTATGGACGCTGGTACGAAACTGGCGATGCACATATGGTATATCAGTGCCCGGCTGGTGATTTGGGAGAGCCTAACCCAGAAGATAGCTGCACGCTAGTACAGCTTTCGCCAGCAGTAGTAGCTGTGATGATGGTGCAAGAACAGAAAGCGGAAGACAATTATCATGAAGATATTACTGCGATTGGCTCCGGTGAAGCTTTTGTATTTCAAAATGGTACAGTTACGCATGGAACTTGGGTAAAAAATGGCTGGGAAGAACAAATCAAGTTCTTTGACGAATTAGGTAGCGAGATAAAGCTGGTGCCTGGGCAGACTTTTGTTGAAGCGGTGCCAGTTTATGGTGGTGTTGAATATTAATTGATTTTGTGTTAGAATAGTGATATTGGTTCCGTCGTCTAGTGGTCTAGGACGTCTGGTTCTCATCCAGAAAATCGCGGGTTCGACTCCCGCCGGAATCACCAGAATCAGAAGAAGACTCCGAAGGAGTCTTATTTTGATTCTGATTATTTTGACGAGAAATGAACCCACAGGGTTCGCTCGCCGAAGGCGAATAGCCGAAGCGAAGCGGAGGCTAACTCCCGCCGGAATCACCAAAGTTCCAGAAAAGCTAACTGGCGGTCGTCGTTCTTCGAATCGACTCCCGCCGGAATCACCATGATTTTGTAGATACCCCTTAGGGGTATTTTTGACTTTTTAACGTAAGTGTGATATAATTAGGTGATGAAGCAGTTACCAGTCGTAGCACTAATTGGCCAAACTAATGCAGGAAAGTCGAGCATCCTAAATCGGATGGCGCGAAAAAATATCGCAATAGTAGCACGCGAGGAGGGCACCACGCGCGATAACGTAGTAGCGCGTATCGACGACTGTTTTATTTTGGTGGATACGGCTGGACTTAAAGATCCTTCGGATGATTTTGAAGCATCAATTCAAAATCAAATCCAGGATGCGATTAACGCGGCAGATGTGATTCTGGTGACATTGGATTCTGCAAAATATTTTGATTATCGTGACGCTAAAATCGCTAAGGATGCTCTGCGCTCTAAGAAGCAAGTATTCTTGGTGTTAAATAAATGTGATTTGGCAGAATCTTTACCACTTGAAGAATTTCGTGCACTTGGGATTGCGCCAGAAAAGACTTTTTATGTTTCGGCGACAACTGGACAAGGCATAGCATCTATAAAGGAAGTCTTAAAATCCGCCCTCTCTCGGGACGCAGTCGCTCCGTCCCGTCGTTACGGGCGGAGCGCTGCTCACTCCTCGGCCGTAGCCTCCGGAAGCCCTCAAGAGGAGGATTTTAAGACCCCACTTAAGATTGCCCTAATTGGGCGGCCAAATGTAGGGAAGTCAAGCTTGTTTAATGCGCTAGGAAAAAAACAGCAGGCAGTAGTAAGTTCACGCCAAGGCACCACGCGTGATGTTAACCGCGTGACTGTTCGTTACAAAGGACAAGAAATTGAGATATTAGACACAGCTGGGCTGCGTAAGCCTGGCAAACGCGAGGTTGGCATTGAGAAATTTTCGGCCATTCGTACTTTGGCAGCAATTGAAGAGGCTGATGTTTGCGCACTATTAGTAGACGCAACTGAACCGCATTCTAAGCTCGACCAGTCACTCGCTGGGCAAATTGTTGAGGCTGGCAAAGGCATTATTATGGTAGTAACAAAATCTGACTTGCTTGAAAATGCCGAGCCTACTAATTATTTTGGTGAAGAAAATATCGGTAACCGAACGGCGGCAGACTTTTTAATCGATGCACTAGAAAAAGATTTCGATTTTTTGCCTTATGCACCAGTGCTTTTGACTAGTTCTGAAACTGGACAAAATGTAACAAAATTATTTGAACTGGCGGTTGAAATTAATGCAAACCGACACCTAGAAATTAAAACTTCTGATTTAAATAAGATTCTAAGTGAGGCAATCGTGGCGCACGCGCCAGCAGGTCTAAAGAATACGCGACCGAAGCCGAAGTATATCGTACAGACTGACACTTGCCCACCCTGGTTCGTGGTGCATGGGCACGACTTGGAACTTTTGCACTGGTCCTGGAAACGGTATCTGGAACGCAAAATCCGCGAAAAATATCCGTTTGTTGGCACACCAGTTATGTTCTCATATCGTAGCGACAAAAAATAACTTTCTAATAAAAAAGATGATAAAATAGAACTAAGTGGGAGCAACTCGTAAGAAAGGGGGTGATAAAAACGAGGGCTCCCCATTTTTAGTAAAGGGAACTTTAAGCACTTTAAAAGGAGGATTATGCATGTGGGAAGAACGACCAATTTATGTAATCGACACAAATATTCTGGTGGATTATGTCGATATCATATCCGAAGAACCGGATAAATCACCAGAGGAGCCAACCATCGATCTTACCGGAGCACATATTGTGATACCGGCGGCCGTAATACGGGAGCTCTCGAGCTTTAAAAAAGAGAAGAGCGACCGTGGGAAGGCAGCGCGTACTGCGTTAAAACGCATTCGGGCATTGGCGGAAGAACAGATGCAAACTATCGAGAAAGCCTACAGCTTGCAGGCACCGATTGAAATCACTCAAAACCAACAGCTGATTTCAATTTTGCCAGTGCACAAGGACTTCAAGAAAGCTTTACCGTTTAACCCTACCGCCGAAGATATGGATGGCCAAATTATCTTAGCAACGCTCACTGTGATGTTCTTAAAAAACGGCTTGCCGATTGACGGTAGCGCTGATATCGAGAAAGTCATGAAACTGACGGCTGACGACGTGACGCTACTCACCAATGACAATGGTTTGGCAATCCGGGCTAGAGAACGCGGTATCCTGACCTCGCGTTATGGGTACAAATATCCTGAGCCGTATACTGGGCGCCGTGACGTTGTGGTTCCGCCGGAAATATTCAACGAGTTCTTTACAACACGTAAACTTTCCCGTGAGTATTGGGAAGCTTATATGCCAGAAAGTACGCCTAAATTGATAGCTAACGAGTTCATCATAATGAGTTTAGCCAACGAAGGCGACTATCCGCGTGATTTCGACTTTGCCAACAACCCATATTTTGACCATATCGGACGTTACGATGTAGACGAGGACGCTATTGTAGCCTTGAAATATTTGCGGAATTTTCCGCTCCGGGCACGCAATGCTGGCCAAGCAATCTACGCTGAAGCTTTGAGCAATCCGGAGTTTGCCGCTGTAATTTGCACCGGTCCGGCTGGCTCTGGCAAGACTTTTATGGCGACAGTCTACGGCTACAATGCTTGTAAAAATGGTGAATTTATTGGTGTAACGGTAGTACCCTGCGAGAGTCACAGTAAACTGGGAGCTTTGCCAGGCGATCTAGATGAGAAAATGGATCCAGATGTGCAACCGCTGAAGAACGCGTTGAGGAACTATCTTTTACTTGACGATCCAAAGCTAAAGAAAGGACTCAACGAGTTAAGAAAGTTCGGTGCAACGAATAAGCCTAAGAATGGCGAGGATGACCCCCCCCAGAGAAGGTTTCGATCAAAACCAAGCTCAAAGATCGCGTAGATTTGATCTGGGACAACTGGTTTTCGAGCGTACCGATCGAGAATGCGCGTGGGCGGGATTTCGCGTATGAACTGGCCATTTATGACGAATTCCAAGATCAAAATGTTGCACAAGCAGATACTTTGATCAAGCGTATCGGCGCAGATGGAAAAATTATCATCACCGGTGATATTGAACAAATTCATGCTCCGTATCTTGATGCTTCGAACAATGGTTTGGTGTATGCCTCTAGGCAGCTTCTGGATAGTCCCATGGTAGCACAAGTTTGCTTCACGGAGGAGGAAGTGATTCGTCATCCACTGGTCAAATTGATTGCGATGCGCCAAAAGGCATCCGCCAATAGCAAAGGTTAACATCCTCTTGCCCCGCTTTTAAGCGGGGCATTTTTATGTTATAATATTTTTATGAAATTAGTTGTAGGGCTAGGCAACCCTGGTAATCAGTATAACTTTACGCGACATAATTTTGGATTTTTGGCGCTGGATTTTTATTTTAAAATACACGGGCTAACCTGGGAAAGTAAACCAAAATTTAATGCAATATGGGGCCGAGACGGCGAAACGATTTTTATAAAGCCACAAGGGTTTTATAATGAATCTGGACGGGTAGTGGCAGATTTTATGCGGTTTTATAAGACTCCGGTCTCAGATATTTTGATAATCTGTGATGATTTTAATTTGGATTTTGGCAAAATGCGATATAGGGCGAGTGGCTCGGCTGGGGGGAACAACGGATTAAAGTCAATCATTGTGGCACTAGGTACGGATGAATTTCCGCGACTTAGGTTAGGCACCGGAAATGATGAGCTTCGGCAGCGAATTGGCGATACGGATTTTGTATTGTCTAAGTTTACTGCTGAAGAGAAAGTAAAATTGCCGGTAATTTTAGATTCTGCCATCAAACAAATAGATGACGTGCGAGCCTAGGACGCAGAGCGCACTACACAGCGCACAGAGAATCCGTAGCCCCGATGATGGCTCTAACCTTAACAATATGCACAAAAATGGCACCGCAAGGGTGCGATGACTTAGCTGTATAACCAAAGCAGGCTACACGACTGGTCCCCTTACGGCGCCATATCTATCGTGTAGCTGCTATTTTTATACTAATAAACTGCTTTGTATTTTACAACTAAATCATCGCACTTTCATTTTAGCACGAGATTTTTAATTTGGCAATTTTTATTTAATTTAAAGCCCAATTATTATCCATTAGGGAACGAATGCGGCCTTTAACTTCTAGAATAGTGATGGATTCATTAAACACTTCTGGTGGCAGGTGTGTAAAATCCATAATTTCGTTACTGGCGCGAAGGCCACTGGCTAAAGCTTGCAAAATAGCAGTTTCGACATCATTATCGCCGATAAGATGGGCTTTTATGAGACGTTTTTGTTTCTTGACAAAATCTTCCGGAAAAAGCAGGCGCAAAATATCATCGGGACAAGTATAGGGGGAGGCGCCTTGCAAAATTAACTTATTGCAACCTTGCGAATAGGGGTTAGTAATGTTGCCAGGCACCGCAAAGACCTCACGCCCCTGTTCTAGGGCATGCGTGGCAGTATTGAGCGAGCCGGAACGCTCTGCGGCTTCTACTACTACCACCACATCTGCCAAGCCAGATATGAGGCGATTGCGATAAAGAAACGATAGTTTCGGATCTTGACGGCGAACGCCATCTGATAAATATTCACCCGGAGCTAAAGGCGCATTTTCTGCGGCGCTAGGAGCATACTCACTGATAATAGCGCCGTTTTGTTGAAGAATTTCCGTGGCAAGGGGGCGGTGGCTTTTAGGATAAATATCGTCAATCGGGGTGCCAAGTACCGCCACCGTAATACCGCCAGCGTCTAGACAGCCACGATGAGCAATGGAGTCTATACCGTAGGCCAAGCCAGAAACAACCACTACGCCGTGCCTAGCTAGTTCGTAGGCCATTTTGTAAGCCACCTCTTCGCCGTACCTGGTATTGTGGCGCGATCCCACGATAGCGACAGTTTTGGGGCGCACGAGTTTTTCATTTTTTAGCACATTTTCTGGCATTTTACCATAAAAATACAATGTTTTAGGCTTAAGCGCAATAGTATCTAACACCTCTGTAAAATTAGCTTCTAGGGGTGAGATTTGGTTGATTTTTGTAAAAAAGTGTGAAAAAAGTGTTGACATATTTTCTCCTGTGTGATATAATGATGACAGTTAGGGC
>CAZLPA010000021.1:0-12381 GCA_964561295.1 uncultured Candidatus Saccharibacteria bacterium
CACATCGGAAAAATAATGCTCAAAATTCTCCAAGCCATGCTTTAACAGTATGTGACGATTCGTCTTTATGTTCACAATAACAGCCCGCTTGGAACTGACGCTATTGCAGAGAATGTCTCGGCGAGCTTTTCACTTCCAACTACAGTGAGCAATTCACACACTGTGATTGGTTATTTGAACTCTTCGAATGCAACCCCAAATCGTTATTGGGATGAAGTAAAGTTAGTTTCAAATGACGATTTCTATATTGAATATGTAGAAGGTTCTGCTAAGTATACTAACTCTAAGATGGGCACCGTGTCGCTTCCTAATGAAGTGATTACTTCTGGCGCTACACTTGGTTATGACAAACTTGATGGCAAGATTCCGGGCTGTTTTGCTTATGATGGCCAGGTGACAATTCAAGTAAAAGTGCATAGCTCGGTGACAGCTAAGCTCTCTAAGACTGTGCGCCTTAAAGGCACGAAGACTTGGAGCGAGTCGGTAGACGCTAAGATTGGCGATGAAGTTGAGTTCCAAATTGAGTATGTCAATTTGACAAGCGAAACTGTCGACAACGTGATGATTCGCGACATTTTGCCAACTAATATGGAATATGTAGCGGATTCCACTCGTCTTTACAACTCTAACTATCAGAGTGGTGTGCAAGTTGCTGAAAATACCGTAACTACGACTGGTATTAATATCGGTAGTTATAGTGTAAATGGCAATGCATATGTACGCTTCACTGCTAAGGTTGTTAATAAGACGCTGGCTTGTGGTTCAAACCAATTGGTGAACTGGGCAAGTTCAACGGTTAATTCTAAAGTAACTAAGGATGACGCTTCAGTGATGGTTGAGAGGAATGATGCTTCTTGTAAAGAAGAGCCAACTCCTGAGGAACCAACTCCGGATGATCCAGGAGAAATCGTGAACACGGGTGCTTCTGAAATAGCGCTTGGTGCGCTTGGCGTAGGCTCAACTGTGACTGCGCTTGGTTACTATATCGCTAGCCGCAAAAAGTTAATGTAATTAGACCGCTTCGCACTTTGGTGCTCGGGTGGTTAAGAAAATGAGCTGAGTTCTGATGGACTTGGCTCATTTTTTGTGTCGATTTTTGCGTAAAATTAAAATGCTTATGCTATAATGGTGACATATGGATCCGTCATACAATAATTCTTTTGGGCAGTTTGGTTCTGGAGTGGGTTCGGGAGTGGGGCAACCTGGGATTACTATAGTTTCTTCTCCGGCTTCAGCGAAGCGATCTAATCGGAAAATTATTGCGGTGATAGTGGGGGTGGTAGTTGCAGCGGTCGCTGTTGCCCTGGTAGTGTGGGTTATTACGAGAGGAAATGGTCCTAGCGTTCCTAGGGAAGAACTTCATGGTACGGTTTGGAATGTTGGCGAACAATATGGAGAGGCTATATATATTTACGATGCGAGGATTGGGCTTACTCCTGTTTTTTCTGATAATGGCACGCTATATCCGTTTTCTCCATTTATAGAATCTTTGACTGAAAGAATGAAAAGTGCAGAAGTTCCGGCGGAGGAACTATATGCTATCCCTTCAGATGCGTCTTCTATGAGCATTGGTGAACGGCGGAAGTTGGTAGTTGCAAAAGGTAAAGTTGATCAGACATTGACGACGATTCTTTCTAATCTTGAGACACTTCAGGCTTTTCAAGATGCGTTTTTCTCCCCGTTACAGATGTCACTGGACAGTCTTCAATGTCAACAGACTGATAAAATTTCGTTATTGCTTGGATCTCAAAATGCTAGTGTATCTTTGGCTGCGGAAACTTACTTTGATTTGTATTGTGGCATAATTGAGCATGAGCCGGAAGATGGCCTAGAAGAATTGGCGACTCAAGGTAGATTACAACTTGCAGCATGCTTGGTTCCAATAGGCGAAGACTCAACTGGTCTTGATGAGTTAGAAGAATTAACTGAGGAGCTCAAAAAGTGAAACGAAAAAAGAGTATAAAGCAAATAATTCTGTCTATAGTTACTAGTGTGTTTTTGGCAACCGTTATTAGTCAGCCGTTATATGCTTTGAGCTATAGTGATCTAGAATCTGGGACTAATGGTAGTTTTAGCTCAATGTTGCAGAAATTATATTATTGGACAATGATGGACTGTGTGGAAGATAAAGGAAATTATCAGGATGGGTTTGGTTATTGGAATGAGGTATCAAATGAAGACGCAAAAAACGGGACATTTTTTCTGCCAGGTATTTGGTCATGGAATCATTCCCCTTATTTGACTTATAGCGCAATTATTGAGTTGGAAACGGCTGGTTATGATGACGGGAAAATTTATTGTGGCGAAAATAGCGGTCAGATGGTTAAGAATGCGATAAAGTACTGGGGTCTCTCGAGCATATATGATATTATATGTGATTATAATGATGGGTATAAAAGTGGTGGAATATTTTGGGTTGATACATCAAAAGTTACTTGCAAAGATAATACCGGTGATTATACTATTGATACCTCAAGAGCGAAAGATTACATTACTAGGTTAGTCACCAAACGGGTATTTAACAATAAGATTCCGGGCGGGAGCTTGGATTTTACTGATCTTGAAAGATATTATTTGTATTCGACTATTTTTTATAATGTTTGTAAAGTAGGTGAGCCACAGTATAACAACAGAGAGCTCTCTTATCAGGTAATGGAGTGGGACAATAAAAAATTTGTGCAAGCGGGATATAGCCAGAAGGACGATCCTGATGCGGATGACGATGTGTATACTTGGACGCAGGGTGGTGAGCATTATTACCATACTTGCCAGGAAATAACTGAGCGGATGATGCCGGGTAGTGCTTACTTTTCTGCGTTTGCAAAATCTAAGCAAAAGGCGGAGGTGGACAGTTGTATTAATAGTTATGATTCTAAGCTTAGAGAGGCTATGGAGACTAGCGCGAAGTATTTTTCTGTGCATACGGTTGCGGCATATAATTTTCTTGTAAACGCGGAACTGATGTTGGACTTGGCTACTGGAACTGGTTCTTGGTCTGAGAGTGGGCCTGGTAGTGGGATAATACATGTATTGGCGCCCAGCGGTACGTTAGCAACTGATTACTATTTGGATGCAATGAGAACGCAAATTGATGACATTAACAAAGGAATTCCTGGTAAGAACGGGAGTTTTGTGCCACTATATAATGCGGAGCTGATTGCAAACGTGATGGCTGCAGCAGAAGATCTTGCAAGTAAAACTGTTGTTGATGCCGATGAGAATGTGACTGCTAGGCCGGATGCAGCGACAATCGCAAACGCGACTGCGGTTATACAAGAAATGAGGCAGGCTTATGATAAAGTACAGACTGACTATATTGATCCGTATGAACAGTGGTTGCTCAGTAAGCAGACTGCTAATACTAGGGAAAGTGGTGATGTTTGGAAATTGGATTCTTTGACAGATGAAGTACAATGCGTTGGTTCGACTACTTTCATAAATGGTATGCCAGATGTACCAGTGCCGCCTGATGTCGATAATTCGTATACGTCTGATGTTGTAGACACAAATCCAATGGGTAGTGAAAGTACGAGCATAGAATTGACTTGTATGAACTCTGGTGGAGCAGAGTCATTGGGGTGGATCGTGTGCCCGGTTTTGGATTTGATGACTAGGGCTTCGGGCCAGCTATATAATAATTATATTGTGCCGGCTTTGCAGGTAAAGCCAAAATTGTTTGAAGAACGAACGGGTGATAGTAATGATACATTTGATGTTTGGGGTATCTTCCAAGGTTTTGCCAATGTGCTGTTTATAATATTATTGCTCGCGGTGATTTTCTCGCAACTCACTGGCGTTGGGATTGATAATTACGGCATCAAGAAGATCTTGCCGAAGTTGTTGGTGGCGGCGATATTAGTTAATTTATCTTACTATATTTGTGTGGCACTTGTAGATGTGTCTAATATTGTTGGAAATAGTTTGCAAGCAATGTTTGATGGTATGGCGAGTGGGCTATCTGCACCTTTGCCTGGCGGTGGCGGTTCTGGCGCGGGCGCAACGGCTATAACGGCGGTATTGATTTTGGGTGGTCTTGCTGCGGTTGGTGTGGCGATATGGCAAAATCCAGCAATCCTGTTGACGTTATTAGTAGCGGCGTTGGGTGTAGTAATTTCGATATTGTTCTTGTTTGTAATACTATCTGCTAGGGAGGCGGCAATAGTGGTCTTGACGGTGATTTCGCCTTTAGCATTTGCGTGTTATATGCTACCGAACACGAAGAAATTATTTGATAAATGGTTGAAGATATGGGAAGGTCTCTTGCTAGTGTATCCAATTTGTGGGCTTTTGGTGGGTGGTGGCAACTTTATGTCTAAGTTGATGCTATCTGCTACTGGTGCTGGAACTGACGGTAGTGGGTTCTTTGGCTCCTTTACGGCAATGTTGATAGGCATTGTGCCAATATTCTTTATTCCAACGGTGCTTAAAGGCTCATTTGCAGCGATGGGAAATCTTGGCGCGAAGATTTCTGGGTTTGGCGACAGGATGCGAGGTGGCGTGACTCGAGGAATTAGGAATTCGGAAGGATTTAGAAATGCACAAAAACTTGGTTTGGAACGTAGGACGAGAAAGAAAGCAGGATTAGATAAGAACGGTAATCTTACTAAGAGTGGTGAACGTAGGGCTAACTTGGCTCAGACTAGATTTGGCCGATTGATTGGCGCCGATAAGAGGCGTGCGGCCTATATTAATGCAGCGAAGAAGGATGTTGCGACTGGTGAGGAAGCAAATGCTTCGCTTACGAACGCTCTTTCCAGGAGTGCTATTGCTGCAAATGGTGGCAATGCTGAGGCTTATTATACTGATCAATTTGAGCAAGCTGCTAATAGTGGAAATATAAGAGGCATGAATGCGGCTTTGGCGGCGGCAGTTTCTTCTGGGTATTTGAAGGATAAGGATATAGCGAAAATTGTGAGAAACGCACAAAATGCTGGAAAGATTAATATTAAGGATGCCGCTACGAGGGCGGCTTGGATGCGTGATGCGGCCACTAAATATGGGAACGGTTTTCTTGCAACCGATTTTGAGATGAGACATTGGATGCAGAATGGTGGTTCCAATACGCTAGGAGATTTTGGTGCATATGCGGCGAGTGCAAAAGCGAATGGCGATCCTATGATTGGGGTGGATGACATTAAGCCCGAAGATATTCCAAGACTTTCTGGTGATAGCTTGGCGGGTTTGGCACAGGCTGGTATTTTAACTGCAAGTATGGCACAACAAGTAATGGCTAAGAATCCTAATATATCTGCAGATAAGCGTATTATGCTAGGTGCAATTGCAAGTGGCGCAGCTAATGATGCTAGTATAGTTGCTGCTAGTATGGCTGCTGGCAATATAGGGGCGAGTGTATTGAAAGAAGAGGCTAAGGCTTTAATGCTAAACCCATCGGCAACAACTTGGACTGATAAGAATAGTGCTACGCATCCTATACGCGCTATAAGGATTACTGATGATACTGCTGCTCAGGTTAATTCCTGGACTGCGCCGACTCCGGTGGCAGCTAATGTAGTGCAAGATTTTAGCTCTGGGTATAGTGGACAGATTGAGCCGGTTGACGTACAAATCCGTGGGGCTACTAATACTGCTGGGGTGGTAGCACCTGCTGCTCCTAGTTCGACCGCTCCTAGCTCGACTGGCTCTAGCAGTGGGATCATTCTAGATTCAAGTGGGGAGCAGGCGCGGCAAGCGATGCGTGAGTTTGATGCGCGTGAGCGGGCTAGGGGGAATCGTAATTGGCCAGGCAATAGTAATAGTTAGAAAAAAGCGGGAGTTTAAGCTCCCGCTTCTAGAGTGGATGTGATTTTGTCATGCTAGTCTTGACTAGGTGGTGTGTAACTGCTGTCTTTTCCGATTACTCCAATGCGAAAATCATTTTCGGTGACGATATTGTCGATACCTATGACAATTTCGTAGCTCAGGGCTCCTTCTAGAAGCTTTTCGCCGAATTCTCCCTGCGGGAAATTAGGTGAAAAGTTTTCGGGAGTCATGATAATGAATGTAGCAGGGCCCCAATTGTTGCTTTTAAGTGATGGGGATATGACGATGCCGTTGTACTCGGTTTTTGAATTATCTGTGTAGAATATGCGTCCAAAGGAGCTAGCGATGGTAAGGCTATTCTTAGAACCGTCTTTCCAGTACAGATAAGTCTTAAAAGAACGTGGGTTAGAGCTGGTGATATCCCAGCCGCTAGTGATGTTCTTTATCGATACCGTGCCAATGCAGTAGTACATATCCGTCATGTTGCGGTTAAAGCCTGCGGAGCCAAAGTAAGATGAATCTGAATGATGATACGGTGCCCAGTAGGTGGAGCCATCCTTGTATAGACCCCAGTCGTTGAAGCCAGGCAGGCTGCGACCGCGGCTAACTTCATTCCATGCGGAATTGATGACATCCGTGTTTGAGAGCAGAATCCAGGGGCTGACCTTGAAAGTGATTTCATAGGTGTAGCCGTCGATGTCTGTCTCGGTGTGCTTGACAGTAGTCCACTCAATGTTGATGGTGCTTGCGGGTGGGGTTTCGGTGGTAGCCGGAATGGTTTCGATTGGCTTGGTACTTTCTGTGGGTATAGAGTTGACGGACGACTCGGTAGAATTAGTGGGCGCTTGTTCTTGAACTGATGGCGGTGGCTCTACGGCGGAAGGCTCCTTGATGGGCTTTTTCGCGCAGGCAGAGAACGACGTCATGATTATCAAAACAACAAGCAACATAGGAATCAGTTTCTTTTTCATGAGCAAAACCTCCAAAAATTAATGTACACAGTTTAGGGCTGATATTTGTATTATACAATATTGGGTATAAATAGTCAAACTCTAGTTGTTTTCGGAAGTTATGGCAGCCTGTATAACGTGGTCGAAAAGACAGGTGACTGTAAGGGGGCCGACACCGCCGGTTTTGGGCGAGATGGCGGCGAGGTCGGTACGGATGCGGATATCGTCTGATACGTCGCCTTTTAAGATGCCCTTTTCGCTAGCAGTGCCAGCATCAATTAGGCAGGCGCCGGGTTTTACCATGGAACTAGAAACTAGCCCCGGTACGCCCGTTGCTGTGATGATTATATCATACTGGTTAAGTTTTGTCAAGTCTGAGCCTCGGTGGAAGAGTTCCACGTTGTAGCCAGAATTAGTAAACATCTTATAAAGTGGAGCACCAACGAGCTTACCACGGCCAACGATGGCAATTTTGCGATTTTCTAGCTTGATATCATAGCCAGCAAGAAGCCAATTGATAGCGGTGGCGGTGGCGGAGTCGTAATTTCCGTTTGGAGATAAGCCATCGACGTCTTTTTCTGGGGCGATGAGGGCGGTAAGTTCGTCGGTCTTGTCCTTTTCGATGATTGGAAGTTGCAGAATGATACCAGAGATACCGGGATCGTTATTGGCGGAAAGGATTTTAGTTTCAATGTCGTTTGAATTTTTAGCACAGTAGTCGATGACTTTGACGCCGATATCTTCGCCGTACTTGATTTTGAGATTGACGTATTTAGTAATAACGGGATTATCGCTATCGCGAATAATTAGGAGTGTAGGTTTTATGCGAAGACTTTTAATTTGGTGGGCTTGGCGCTCTTTAATAAAATCAGCTAACTCGCGACCGTCTAAGATTTTCATGCAATCTCCACTGGCTCTTGCTCGAGAGTGTAGCCGAATTTGTTTTTGATAGTGTTGACTATTTCAGTGCGAGCGGCGGCGAGGTCGGAATAATTTTTGGCAGATTCGTTAATAAGAACGAGGGCGGCTTTTTCGTTGACACGCATGCCGTGGATTAATTGGCCAGCTAACCCGGCTTGTTCGATAAGCCAACCAGAGTTAATTTTGAGTCCGTCATGGCCGTGATAGACTGGGTAACCTTTAGCTTCAGCTTCGGTGGCCTCGGTGTCAGTGAGATAGATATTTTTGAAAAATGAACCAGAGCTGGCTTTTTCTTTAGGATCTGGGAGCTTGTCGGAGCGAATTTTACTGACGATGTCGCGAATACTTGATGGGGTGAAGTCGGTGATATTGTGAGCAGCAATGTATTTTTCGATGGAATTATAAAATGGGCGAGCCATTATACCGGGTTTGAGCTCAAGTGTAATGGAAATCACGAAATAACGATTTGTCTCGGTGGTGTTTAAAATAGAGTGACGGTAAGAAAAATGAAGATCGGGTTTTTGTAAGGTTTTAATTTGGCCGTCTTTGGTGTCATAGACTTCGGCTTCAACAAAGACGCCAGCTATTTCTTGGCCATAAGCGCCGATGTTTTGGACGGGGGCGGCGCCGGTGAGACCGGGGATTTTGCTGAGGGCTTCGATGCCGGTGAGGCCACGTTCGCAGGCGTAGGCGACGACGTTATCCCACTCCTCTCCGCTCATTGCCGTAATTAGGTAAGGCGGGTCCTGCCGGTTGCTGTCCTCCCCCATGTCGTAAACTCCATGGTGGTCCCTCTCCGCGACCGTCACCCGCCTTGATTTAATACTTTTTATGGCGGATTTGATGATGACGCCATTGAAGCCTTCGTCGTGGCCAATGGTATTGGCACCGCCGCCTAGGACAAAGGTGGGAAGGTTCTTAGATTTAGCAAAATCGTAGGCTGATTTAATTTCGGATGGATTTTCAATTTCAATGACATAGCGAGCAGGACCGCCAAGTCGCATAGTAGTAAGGCTAGAAATAGGAATATTTTCGCTGATTTTCATTATTTAATTATACCATTTTTGGGTAGGGGGTTGCAAATGACTTTATGCCGTGATAGAAGAGGGGCAGAAAAAGGGTGAGTTTTATTAAAATAATGTATAATAGATACAGAAAGGTAATACTATTATGGCAAAAAAGGATGCGGTGGAAGAAAAAACCAACAATGACGGAAAAAATGAGGCTTTGAAATTAGCAATTGCTCAAATTACCAAACAATTTGGTGATGGTTCGATTATGAAGCTTGGCGAAACGCCAAAGATGGACGTGGAACTTCTGCCATCTGGGTCCTTGTCACTAGATTTAGCGTTGGGCGGTGGGTATCCGAAGGGTAGAATTATTGAGATTTATGGACCAGAGTCTTCTGGTAAAACGACTTTGGCCTTGCATGCAATTGCAGAGATTCAAAAGCAAGGGGGGCAGGCGGCATTTATTGATGCGGAGCATGCTTTGGACCCGGCTTATGCAAAAAAGATTGGCGTGGATACAGCGAATCTTTTGATTTCGCAACCGGATAATGGTGAGCAAGCGCTTGAAATTTGCGAGACGTTGGTGAGATCTAATGCGGTGGATTTAATTGTAGTGGATTCGGTAGCAGCATTAGTGCCGCAGGCTGAGATTGATGGGGACATGGGCGAAGCGCAGATGGGGCTTCAGGCAAGATTAATGTCGCAAGCGATGCGTAAGCTTACTGGTATAATTTCAAAATCTCGTGCTACGGTGATATTTATCAACCAAATTCGTATGAAGATTGGTGTGATGTTTGGCAACCCAGAGACGACGACGGGTGGCAATGCGCTGAAGTTTTATGCGTCGGTTCGGATTGATATTCGTCGGATTGGGCAAATTAAGGAAGGCGATAACATTGCCGGTAACCGTACGAAGATTAAGGTAGTGAAGAATAAGATTGCAGCACCTTTCCGGACGGCCGAGTTTGATATTATGTATAATGAAGGTATTTCGAAATCTGGTGATGTGCTAGACCTTGGCGTGCAATATGGAGTGATTGATAAAGCTGGAGCATTCTTTAAGTATGGTGGTGAGACTTTGGGACAAGGGCGTGAGGCGGTGAAAAAATTATTCCGTGAAAAGCCGGAACTGATGGCAGAGATTGAAAAACAAGTGCGCGAAAGAGCTGCAAAAGAAGATGCATAAAGACGAGATTTGGCAGACGTATTATCCAAATGGTGAACCTATACCAGGTGTGGGATGGAGCGCTGGCTTGAATAACCCAGAAGTGACTGGCGCAGATGCGATTGTGGGAGTTGCGATAGTGTTTTTGTATAGGCATAGTAGAGATGGGCTAGAGCTTTTATGGCAAAGGAGGTCGGAAAAGATTGATCGATATCCGGGTGATTTTGATATTTCGGCTGGTGGACATATTAATTTAGGCGAGTCAGTGGTGGAAGCGGCGGTGCGAGAAGCACATGAAGAAATTGGTGCGGAGATTACACCGGAGAGTTTGCAATTCGTAACGATGCGACCATTTAACAAAAATCGTTTTGCGTGGGTATATGTGGCTGATTTTACGGGGCGAGAAGATGCATTTCATTTTGATGATGAAGAGGTTACAGAAGTGCGGTGGGTACCGTTTGAAAAGACTGATGAATTTCGGGTAAAGTATGCTAAAGCTCCGCTTAAGAAAGATGATTTGACTTTTGCTTGTATTAAAGAATGGTTTCTGCAGCATGGAGACCTATAAGGTCACCGATATTCGGCAAGCGGTAAAGAACCAGAATCGGGTAAATATTTTTGTGAATGGCAAATATGCGTTTTCTTTGGATTTGGCGCAGCTGGTGGATTTGAAATTGAAAATCGGCAAAGAAATAACCGAGGATGAGTTGGTAGAATATAAAAGATTGTCGGAATTTGGAAAACTTTATCAGAGAACTTTGGAATGGGTTTTAACGCGACCAAGGTCTGTAAAAGAAACAGAAGATTATTTATATAAAAAAATATATGAAAAAAAGTTAGAGAAAAATTATCTGAATAATATTATTGAAAAGTTAAAAAGTAGAAATTATCTTGATGATGAGAAATTTGCGGAATGGTATGTGGAAAATAGGTTCGTGAAGAAGGGGGTTTCGGAGCGAAGACTTAGAATGGAGCTAGTGAAGAAGGGAATTGGTGGAGAAGTTGTTGAGAAAGCTTTACGTGGTTCGGGGCGTAATGACGAAGAGGAAATCAGGAAGATAATTACGAAGAAGCGTACAAGATATGACGATGAGAAACTTATTCAATATCTTTGCCGGCAGGGTTTTTCGTACGAGCTGGTGCAAAATCTTGTTCAGTTTTACGGAAAGGATTGACAAAATTAGGAACAAAATTTTCGTCCATGGCTTTTTTCTTAATGACTTTTTCTTCGTCTTTAACGATAATTTTGTAATCGTTGACCTCAACGATTTCGCTATGGTGGATAGTAAGTTCGGGATCGACAAAACTTTTGACAAGTGGGCGTTTGACGATAATTTGCTGGATAGTAAAATCGTCGCTAGTAAAAGTAAAGCCAGAAACTTTACCAAGTTTGCTACCTTTTTTGGTTTCGACTTTGAGGCCGATTAAGTCGAAATGAAGATTGATGATTTTGTCGATTTTGACAACGTCAGATTTTTCGACAAGTTCGTCAGCGGAGTCTATTACCATACCGTAACGAGAATATTCACGAATAGAAGAAGTAGCAAGAATGTCGGCGGGTTTATTAACGAGTGGGCCAGTGAGGTAAAAGGCGATGATTTTGAAAGTGTCTGGATCGATGATGGGTGTGGCGACAGTTCCGATGCTACTGGTGGATTGCATACTGAGAATTGGTGTACCGATGAGCTTGTCACTATTAACTAACATAAGTTAATTATAGCACAAGTTTAGTAGCATCTTTGACGTCAAAATCGCCAATTTTGGTGCGACGAAGAGCAGTGAGGTAGGCGCCGGTGCCAAGTTTCTTGCCGATATCTTCAGCGAGAGTGCGGATGTAAGTGCCAGAGGAAACGTGGCAACGGATTTGGAGCTCTGGATAATTGTAGTCTAGGATTTCTATATTATATATAGTAACCTTTCTGGTGGGGGTTTCGAAGTCTTTGCCTTGGCGGGCTAGTTTGTAGGCGCGCTGGCCGTTGATTTTAACAGCACTAAAAGCAGGGACTTTTTGAGTAATTTCGCCGTTAAAAGATTCAAGCACTAGAGATACATCTTTCTCGGAACGCTCCCTCGCGCCCGTCGTTACGGGGCTCGGTCGTTCCGTATTTGCCACGTCGGCAAATATGCTCCTCGAAAGAGTGTCTCCTAGTGCTTTATAAGGTTGAATTTCTCCTTCAGGGTCGCCGGTGGTAGAGGTGTAGCCGAGCCTAAGTGTGGCTTCGTAAACTTTATCGAGTTTTAAAAATTCATTGGATTTTTTGGTCATTTTACCAGAAAGCAAAATTAAAAGGCCGGTGGCAAAGGGGTCGAGGGTGCCGGTGTGGCCAACTTTTATTTTGTGACCGAATTCGTTTTTGAGTTTGCCACGAATTTTGGCAACGACGCCAAAGCTGGAAATACCGGCAGGCTTATCAACTAAAATAATTTGATCTTCCATTTGCGTTATTATAACAGATGTGATATAATGGGGCAATGATAACAAAAGAGAATAAAGACAAAGCTATTGCCAAGGTCGCTCGTAATAAGAACGACGTCGGTTCTCCTGAAGTTCAAGTGGCTATTCTCACAGAGCGCA
>CAZLPA010000022.1:0-12106 GCA_964561295.1 uncultured Candidatus Saccharibacteria bacterium
GTCTGACCCATATTATTCTCCTTTTTCAGTGTATAAATATATTATATCAGAGTTTTCACGCATCGGCGAAGTAATAATGCGAGAAAGTTGGTAATTTCCATTATCGCTTGTACCATAAAGAATTGCTAAGTTTTCTGGTAGATCATCTCCTAGTTCGTTAACTACGAAAATATCAGTCGAAGCTTCTAGAATTTTATAAAAGTCATAATGGTCAGTTACCAAAAGAGTTTCATTGGTCAAGTTTTTCCTGATAATACTGAGATCATAGTAGAACTCATTAGCCACATTTGGATTATATCTATATCCGTACACGTATTGCAGTAGACTAGGTATTAGAATTGTTGCGAATAGTATTGAAAGCGGTATAATTGCGGCAATTCGCGCATAGGGGTTTTCCGGGAATAAACCATACCACTTTTCCAATAGATATTTTAGCCCATGCGCCATTAGGATTGCGAATGGCAAGATGAAAAAAATTACTGCATCTGGATTAAATCCAGTGATTACCAGCGTAAATATCAATAATAATGAAGCGATTGAATTACGAGATGCAAAGAAACCCTTTGTGGTTGAAAAAAGTCCAATTAAAGCGAGGGCCAAAGTTGGCATACTCATTAATGGCGTCAAGAAAACACTTTCAAGTGAGCCATTCCACAAAAATACCGGCGCCAATCCACTGCCAATATTCCCAAAGAAATTAGTTATATCAAAATGTTTCGAAAAGAGAAGTTCCATGATTGTATCTGGATGGTTGATGATATTCATTGCTAAAGCTACAATGCCAATCACTACGAAAATTCCTACGACAGTTAACGGCAATTTTGGTAAACTTTTTACGATAAAACGCAAGTGAGGCTGGCAAAATACAAACACGACGCAAAAAATCGCAAAGTATAGCATATATGGTGTAAAAATTGATAACAACAACGCTAGAGCGAAAAAGAATGAATACATTGGCTTTGGTCGTTTTTCACCTTGGATTTTTGAACCAAGCCAGAGCAGAAGCGTTGGCCAAAAGACTAGCATAATTAATGGAGTACCGGACCCTGCTAAAAACAGAAATGGCGTAGATAATACCACTAGGCAAGATGCTAAAAGCGAAACGTTGCTCTTAAACCAACGATTTAACAGTAAAATTAAAAGTAGACCTAGGGCTAACCCCATTAAGATACTAGGCAGTTTAATGGCATACGGCGTTAGACCAAAAATACTAATTGATATTTTCTGTAGAATCCTATAAGGTAAATCTACTAGATCGCCATTTAGTGGTGCGTCAAAGCTTAAATAATAAGAACTAGTAGCTGATTCCATTTCAGCTTCAGATAGGCCATGCTGTGAGAATAAAGGCAGTAGAAATAACAAAAAAACAAACGCCGCCCCTAATACCGCATAACCGATAACAAACCTGTAACGATATAAAAACAGCTTAGAAATTATAATTTTCTTCACATAAACATTATAGCACTTATTCTCGCGTTTTGTCGAGCGACATGAAACGCAAAAGTTCTGGATGGAAGTAAAGCTCAATCTTGCCAATAGCTCCGTGTCGGTGCTTAGCGATTAATAATTCGGTAATATGAGTCTCTTCGTAGTTGTCATCGTTTTGTCGATAATAATCTGGACGGTGCAAGAACATCACAAGGTCAGCATCTTGCTCAATTGAGCCAGATTCACGCAAGTCTGATAGCACCGGCCTCGGGTCGTCGCGCCCGGTTACACTACGTGAAAGTTGCGCCAATGCCACCACTGGAATTTCTAGTTCGCGCGCTAAAATTTTCAGCCCGCGCGAAATCTCCGTCACTTCTTGTACACGATTCCCCGCGTATCGGTCCGAACCCTGGATTAATTGCAGATAATCTACGATTACGATGCCAATATCGTGATCGTGCATAGCGCGACGAGCTTTATTGCGTAGTTCCATAATTGTCATCGAGCTAGTGTCGTCAATGAAAATCGGGATCTCGTCCATTTCTCCTAGTGCATCACCAATTCTTGAAAACTCTTCATCCGATAGATTACCGGTGCGCATCTTCCAGTTGTCAACTCCTGATACGTCTGAAATCATTCTATCCACAATTTCATTTTTTGCCATTTCCATTGAAAAGAACAAAACGCCTTTCTTATTCATACTGGCAATATTATAGGCTAGATTTTGCGCAAAAGTAGTTTTACCCATTGCTGGACGTGCACCAATAATAATTAGATCACCTTTTTGAAATCCAGCTGTCTTTTTGTCTAAATCGCGGAAGCCAGTTTTGAGCCCACGTAAGGCACCTTTATTTTTATGCAATTCTTCGATACGATCAAAGGCGTCCGCCAGAAGTTCATCCATTGGCGTATAGTCGCTCTTTACAATCTTGTCAGAAACTTCAAAAAGCTGTTTTTCTGCGGCACCGATTAAATTATCTACGTCGGCGTCATCTTCGTAAGCTTTATTAGATATTTCATTTCCGGCTCGAATGAGGCGCCTTCTGACAGAAGCTTTCTCAATAATCTCAGCATAAGCCTTAGCGTGTGAAGCTGTTGGCACAAAGTTAGTTAGTTCTGTGAGATACGGCGCTCCACCAATCTGCTTCAAATTTTTAAGAGATTTTAGCTCGGAGGTGAGCGTAAGAAGATCTACTGGACGATGTTGATCGTAGAGATTTAACATCGCTTCAAAAATCATTCGATGCCGTTCATCATAGAAATCACCTGGCTTTAGGATTGTCAGAATCTCAGGCAACACGCTATCAGAAAGCATGATTGCACCGAGCAACGATTTCTCGGCTACAATATCCTGGGGCGGTACACGCCCGTCGGAACTTCTAGAACGGGTTATTTCCTCCATCGTTTGATACCTCACCTCCCATTATATCAGAAATCTTTGAAAGCAATTCATCTTTCGCGGCAGAATTTGGTCTTTCCTTCTTATCCAATATCAGTACACTCATTCCACTAGCTGCACCTATTAGCACTCGCTTATTGTTATCACGTGACAGAATCATCTTTGCCACATTTTTGAGTGGATATATTTCAAGCACATTGCCATTTATTACATACTCACACTGTTTTAATTGCGAATAAATTGCATCATTCATTCTTTGAATACTCGTTAAAAATTCGTCCCAACTAAAATCAATTGCAGATTTTGGATTTACAATTGAAGTTGTGGTCGACGCCTTGTCTAGCACAACAGTTTGCGTTGCAGTCGAAGTCGCAGCCGGCGTTTTTTTTGCCTTAGCAGTCAATGCTACCAGTAATTTCGCCTCCGCAAAAGGCGCTTTAATTTCGGCAAGATCAGATAGCAGCGGCATTAGTTCTAGCTTTGGGTTTTCAATAATCTTTTCAATTAGTTCTTCGGCCAAAGTTTCCGGCTTAACTGCAGACGACAACAGATCTTTTATACTTGCAACAATTTTTGCAACATCGCCAGCAGTATATTCTGTCAAAAGCTCATTAATTGTCTCGTCCTCTGGTAATCCCATAGCTGAAATCACTAAATCTTTTGTGATTTTATCTTTTGACAATGTTGAAATTTGGTCAAGTAATGATAAAGAGTCGCGGAAAGACCCCCCACCGCGTTTTACCACGATTTTTAATGCTGCGTCATCTATCTTGATCTTTTCTTTTTCAGCTACCGACTTTAAAAAATCAAACATAGTCTTGTCGTCGGCTAGTTTAAAGGTAAAAGTTTGTGCGCGCGAAGTAATTGTGATGGGCACTTTATAGGCATCGGTAGTTGCCATGATAAAGATTACATGCGCTGGCGGTTCTTCCAAAGTTTTTAGTAACGCATTAAAGGCTTCCTTTGTCAGCATATGCACTTCGTCAATAATATATACCTTATATTTTCCGCTTGTTGGAGCAATGGCGGCTTTTTCTCTTAGCTCGCGAATATTATCAATTCCGCGATTTGAAGCCCCATCAATTTCTACGATATCGACATAATCATCTTCAATTTCATAATTAAAACCGTTCACTTCGTGCGCAAAAATCCTAGCTACAGAAGTCTTGCCTGTGCCACGCGGACCCACAAATAAATAAGCATGCGAAATCTTATCTTGTGCCAAAGAACTAGCCAAAGTTTTGGTAATTTGTTCTTGCCCCACTACTTCAGAAAGAGATTTGGGACGATATTTTCTATATAATGCTTTCGCCATGTGCGACGCCTACAGAGCAGCCTCAACTGCAGCCCATGTCGCGTCGTCATTATTAGCAGGAATCGTTATCGACACCTGCGAACCAGTACGCAAGTGGAAATAAGTTACTGAAGCATAAAGAATTTGATATTCTTTTCCTGCCACCTCTACGAAATATTTATCATCATGATGTGTGAGTGTGCCAATTACCGTACGACGTTCCACTGGGCCAATCTGTTTATAAAGAAATTTGCCATCCTCTGTGATTGTGAGCTTCATGATGTCGCCCTCAACTAGTTTAGACTTAGAAGCGTAATTAGCCGGCACCGGGTAATTCTTGCCATCTGGACCAATCATAATCTGTCCGTCAAAAATGCCCTCAATAACCTTACCGTCAGGACTAGATACAACTGTTTCCCGAGGCGCAGTAATAGTTTCCCCGTCGCCGAGAATTGAGACCAAAAGCTCCTTAGCAGCCGATAAACTCGTCTCAGCCTCGCTGATGAGGCTACGCAATCTTTTTATTTGTTTTTCTGGTATTTCAGACATCACCTCGCATCCTGTCTAAACATAGTATTAATATTATATTATATCTGAAACATGCATAAGTCAAGCTTTTTTTGCCAAAGTTTTCCACCATATTTACATCGGTCATTTGTAAAATGTTGTAATTTTTACATAAACTATTCAGCCTTCCATAAACCGGTATGTTTTTTGCCGTCATAAATCATGGTTGGAATGCCTTTAACACGAATTTCTTCTTCGACAATATTACGGTTTTCGGCCATCTTGATGCTAGTCTCGGGGTAGTCCACAATCTTACGAATTTCAGCAATACCATCCTCATTAATGCCGGCAGCGGCTATCCAGCTTTCCAACGTTTCAACGGCTTCATCATGGGAGAAACTATCATTAAATAACATTTGATAGGAAATTCCATCTTCATCTTTCTCCGTAAAAATATGGTCGATGATATTAATTGCTAGCCCAGAACGAATTTGTTCTGCCGCAAACATATACTTTACAATAATTTCAGAATTTTTAAATTTGTAACTGTCATCAGCGTCTTGAATAGCAAACGGCACTAAGTGCACATCGTATTCGTCAAAGAATCCTGCCGCCTTTTGATTAATATATGATTTAAGACACACCGCACAACCTGGGTCAAAAATATCAATAGCCACCGGTTTATCAGCTGAAACCTTAGTGTTTATGCTAATATAATTAAAATCATAATCTTCAGCGTTATAGCTCTTAAATTTGTCCGGAATCGCCTCAAAAATTTCACCCCACTCCGTAAACCAACGTCCAGTAGCTTCAAAGACGTTGCTAGGCTCTTCTTCGTCAATTGAGCAAATTTCAGCTCCTAGTGAACAGGCCGAAGGTTTAGTCACATTACAACTACCTAACGCCCACAGAGCCAACAAAGACTTAATGGCCGTTAATATCGCCCAAATCGCCACCGCTACAATCACCACCGATACGACCTCAATCACTACGGAAAGTGGTTTCGTCCACTTCGGATGTTTTATAATAACTCGGCTCAGTATAGTGTTCTTGACGTCTTCTTTAAAACCGGTTTCGCATTTCTGCAAACGTACTTTTTTCCATAAGCATCCCCAAGCTTTTTTAAACATTCTTAAATATGTTTTACCTACTTTTGGTCTAAAAATAGATATCACAGCCACAAAAACCCCAATAATGGCTAAAATAATAAATGCAGCTATACACACCATAATAAAGATATTATAGCACAGTAAGCTTTAGTTTAATATTTTTCCCAAAATGTTTTTGACTTTTTCAACGTCTTCTGGACGATTGTGCAGGCCTAAAGAAAACCTTATAAGCGGAGGCAGTCCCAATATATGATCTAGATAATAATGTGCACAAAAATATCCAGTTCTTGCCATGATATTCTCTCGCGACAATGCTTCACCGAGCAAATGCGAATCTATTCCTTCAACATAGAAAGACATTGTTGGGTTCATCTCATGGTTTACCAAATGTACACGCGATGAGCTATTCAGAAAACGATACAGTTCTGCAGTATTTTGTTCAAGGTTCTGCCAATCTTTCTTTGGCAGATTATCCAGCCAGTCTAATGCCGCTCCTAGCCCCACAATTTCTCCCCAAGCTTGCAGACCGGCTTCAAAACGTGTATAGCGATGTTCTTTCCCTTCGGCTGATGGCATGAATTTATCTTTTGTCACATCATCTACCATGCCACCCCCCACAAAACCATAATCGAGTTTCTTCATCAAGTCATCCCGCCACACAATTACGCCCAGCGAAGGGGCATACAACTTATGTGCTGAAAAACAAATCGCATCGGCCTCAGCCCCTCGGACAATATCCACTGAATGTGCCATTGCTTGTGCCGCATCAATAATCACAATACCGTTATTTTTATGTACAACCTTAATCAGTTCATTAATATTCACGAGCTTTCGCCCGTCAAAATTCGATGCACAGTTCACTACCACAATCGCTCGCGTGAAGTCATAATCATTTAAATTAATTGAGCCGTCATTATTACGTTTCATGACTTCGCGTGGCAGACCAGCTCTTTCACTAAATGCCATCGTAGCTAGAAATGGCGAATTGTGCTCAATCTCGCTGGTCATTACTTTACTAAATTCACTCGTTCTTAGTTGTGACAAAATTAAATTGATACCATAAGTCGTATTCAGAGTAAAAGACACGGTGTACTTTCGCCCAGACAATTTTAAGAACTTTAAAACTTTTTCGCGCGTTTCCTCGACTTTTTCGTCTGTGATGCGGCCCCACTTATATTTTACGCGCTCGCCACAAGAATTATGGGCAGTGTAATAATTATTAATAGCTTCAATTACCGGACGCGGCCTGAGGCTCTGACATGCTCCGTCCAAATATACTTCGCCAGCTCTCAAATAATCAAAATCATTCATGCTAAAATTGTATCATCAAAAAAAACCGAAGACAACACTTCGGTTTTTAGTGAAACAATTAGCTAACTTTTGATTATTTACGCGAGCTCTACGGTCGCACCAGCCTCTTCAAGGGCCTTCTTCATTGCTTCAGCGTCAGCTTTTGCAACTTTCTCTTTTACGGTTGCTGGAGCGCCATCAACGATAGCCTTAGCTTCGCCAAGACCAAGTCCAGTCGCTTCCTTCACGGCCTTGATAACTGCAATCTTCTGTGCGCCGGCGTCTTTCAAGACGACATCGTATTCAGACTTGCCTTCGTCAGCCACAGCGCCATCACCGGCGCCAGCTGCGACAGCCACAGCTGCCACTGGCTCAATGCCATATTCATCTTTAAGTAAAGTTTTAAGTTCGTTAACTTCAAGCACAGTCATGTTGACGAGCTCTTCAGCCAACTTTTTAATATCAGTTGCCATATATTTCCTTTCGTAAGGTTAAAATTAAGCGGTTGCTTTTTCTTCTGCGTGCTTTTCCAAGCCTGAAACCACGCCATTGACACCAGATAACAAAGTATCCACAATTTGTGCAATGAGTTCGTTCTTGGTTGGGAGTGAGCCCAAGGTCTTCACCTCTTCAGTAGAGAGGGCGGCACCCTCAGCATTAAAACCACCCACAAGTTCCATCTTGTCATGGTTCTTAGCGAATTTGGTCAAAACTTTCGCAGCGTCAAAATCTTCATCCGAACCCATCGCATAAAGCAATTGTCCGGTTAGGTTGGAAGCATCCGTGTCTTTATAGGCTGCAATTTCTTTCATCGCCACCTTGACTAAGCGGTTCTTCACGACCTTAATTTTGATATTTGACTCACGCGCCAGCTTTCGAAGTTCCTGCAACTCTGCCACGGTCAAGCCTTCGTATTTAGCATAGACTACCATTTTCGAGTTAGAAAGTAGCTCAGTAAGATCAGCAACCAATGTATTCTTTTTATCTTTTGAAATTGCCATAAAAAGTCCTTTGGTTATTTAATAATTTAGTTAGCTAGTTGTTAAATAGCGTCACCAAATAATCACAAGAGTATCTCCTCGGTGGCATGATTAAGCTTTTGGCCGCCACTGTCATTGGTAACTCCTTCCATTATACCAAATTATTTTAAAAAAGTCAAAAGGCCCGTAGCAAGCTACGAGCCTTCTTGTAAGCGTTTTGCGATAACGTTGATTTGCTTGGCGATATCGGCCAGACTTAGATCATTCCAATCAATTGAAGGCTCTTCCGGCGTATCCTCAAAGACTTCATTGTTGTTATTGCCAAATACGACCGCTATATCGTCTTCAATCAAGTCCTCATCTTCCACAGCTTTCTTAGCCGCCGACTTGAACCTTTCTGTGTCTAAAAGCTTTTCTGGCGCATCCGGTACGTCAGTAGAGCCACTTTCAAGATCCGTAACTACCAAGTTGATGATGTCAGACCATATTTCTGCCAGAGTTTGGAGTCGATTATCGGCATGAACCAGATTAAACTCCACTCCTCGATAGTAGATGGTCCTTAGGAAGAATTCAGCCGCTACCAGTGTGAGCGAAAGCAGTACAATCGCTATCAGCTGAAGCGAACCTAATTCCTTTGAACACAAAGATACAGCCAGCATCACTGCCAAGATAGTCATGAAAGCCACCGCCAGAAAACGACAAATACCAGTTACCTTATAGCGCTCTTCGAAGTGCGCGGAGTGTTTGTCTATGTAATTGATATCATCTCGACATTGCCAGTATGCGTTTTCCCAATCAAGATTTTGCATCTGTAGCGATTCAAGATAAAGACCATACCCCATAGCATTTTTCCGTTCGCGTGACCATCCCCACTTGATGTAGTAAAATGGCCAAAACTCCTTCTTCACCATATTCCCCTCCTTAATGTGCAATTCTTCAAGAATATAGACTCACGTCTCCTTTTATTATACCATACCTTTGATAAAAAGTCAACTAAAGGTTAATCTATGTGCTTGCTGGTGATAAACTGGAAGATTGCGCCTATTGCCGCCAGTCCAATCAAAATCGGGAAATAATAAGTCTCTGGACTAATATCAGGTAGCCAAGTTAAAATACAAGATGTCAACGCATAGGCCCCAGCAATGGCCGTAGCAATAATAATCGCCGGCTTCATCATCATTACAGCCACTCCAGCCAAAATAATGCCCACAACCGCCCCAATTACTAATGTTTGGGCCTCAGTACCGAAGTACTGCACCGTAATCATCATTGTTAACGCAAAACAAATTCCACCTACGCAGATTTTTTCGATTGAGAAACCGAGCAACGCTAATAATAACCCACCCGCAATCGGTAGTAGATTTTGCCACAAAGCGTTATTGCCAATTTCTGGCACCATATTATTTATCCATGGTAGCAGGTAAATCACCAAATTTAACCCCAACAAAAACCAAACGATAAAGAAAGCAATTTTCTTAATGCGGTAACCAAACAGCAGCACGGCCGCACCAGCAAGCGCCATAATTACAAGTTCCGGTAGTTCTAAGTTGAAATCAAATTCCACATAATCATTATAGCACCAAAAAAGTCCCCGAAAGGACTTTTTTTGGCTTTTAATTATAAAGATTTTCTACGCTGATTGACGGCCCCATGGTCGTAGTGATAAACACTGACTTCACATAAGTACCCTTAATCGAATTTGGCTTCTGTGCTTTTAGACTGTCGAAGAAAGTATTGGCATTCTCAAGCAACTTGTCTGTACCGAATGAAGTTTTACCGAGGCCAATATGCACGATTGATTGTTTATCGACACGATACTCTACCTTACCAGCCTTAGATTCCTTTACGGCTTTTTCAACATCCATCGTCACAGTACCAGCCTTTGGATTTGGCATCAAGCCCTTTGGCCCCAGTAAGCGAGCATACTTACCTAATTTTGGCATATAAGCCGGCGTCGAAATTAGCACGTCGAAATCAATTACGCCTTTATCAAGCTGCTTCAAAAATTCTTCGTCCTCTGCGATATCCGCACCAGCGGCCTTAGCTATTTTACAAACATCTAGTGGTGCAAACACTGCTACGCGCACAGTTTTACCATTGCCATTTGGCAACACAATAGTTGTGCGGATGTTTTGATCGGCTTGGCGGGGGTCTACGCCCAAACGTACATGTGCTTCAAGCGCAGCATCAAATTTTACCGGGCTAGTTTTGATAGCTAACTCAATTGCCTCTTTCAGGCCATAAACCTTGCCTTTTTCAACCAATTTAGCTGCGGCCTGGTATTTTTTGCCACGGCGCTCCAACTTTGGTCGCGTTACTGGCTTTGCGCCTTTTGGTTTCTCCGCGACGGCTTCAGCCGCACGTTCAGCCTTACGCGCCTGACGTTCTTCTTCGGCTTTTACTTCCTCAATATGTTTTTTAGATTTTTTACCAGATTTAGCAAAAGTCTCTTCTTTTACTTCCTCGGCGACTTCAACAGTCTCAAGCTTTTTGACCTCTTCTTCGGCCATAACTTCCTTTCTGTGGTAATAACGAGCAATGCTCTCCCAACTTTAATTTTCCTAATTATACCAAATTTTTAACAAAAAATCAATAAAATAGGAGGCCTTACGACCTCCCGAAGGCGTTCTACTCATCTCCGCCATGATGAGTTCGACGTCTGTTGGCACCGAAAGCAGTGCAACAATCTGGATTCATTGCATAAATGCAACGTTTGTCATTTCGGTGTCTGATTTGGCGCTCATATTCCTGGATGCGGTTGGTTAAACTGCAATAAGTATAGTCAAAGTCTACTACATACTCAATGCGGTCAACCAATGCCGACAACCTATGAACCGGTAAATTCGCCAAGAAAGCTTGCGCTTCATCTTCCCATATAATGCGGAGAAATGGGATCTGCGGATAATTCTTGATGTCCGATTCGGATATGGCACAGAGCGGGAAGAGCTTAAAGGCTCTTTTTGCATCCAACAGGAAGCGATAACGAATTACCTTCGTACGATAATCCTCTCCGTATCGCCTCCATAACTCCATTGCCGTGTTTGTGAGCTCTCTTCTGTCGTAATGTGCTACCATAATTCTACCCTCCTAGAATTGAGTGAAAAATCACTACTCTTCTAATTATATCACACTTAAGGCAAAAAGTCAATATAAACAAAAAACGAGCCCCTGTGAGCTCGTTTTTCAAGTTTTAGTCTTCTACTGTTACGCCCATCGAACGTGCAGTGCCGGCTACAATCTTTACAGCACCATCTAGGTCAATAGCGTTAAGTTGATCCATCTTCTTTTGTGCAATCTCTTCAAGTTGCGCGCGAGTAATCTTGCCAACCTTGTCAACATTTGGCTTACCCGAGCCCTTTTCGATCTTAATTGCCTCGCGAATCAAATCGTCTACTGGTTGACCAAGACAAGTCCAATCAAATGTGCGATCTTCAAATACACGAATGTGTACAATCACGTTCTTACCCATGAACTCTTTGGTCTTTTCGTTAAATGGATTAATGAAATCCATCATATTAAGGCCCCACTGGCCAAGCGTCGAGCCCACCGGAGGTCCAGCCGTAGCCTTACCGCCAGGGATACGAAGCTTCAAATTACCGATAACTTTCTTTTCTGCCATCGCAAAATCCTTGCATTAAATTGATATTTTAGAAGCAATATGTAACATATACATTATATCACAATTGCTTTACTTGTAAAGCGTCAAGCTCGACTGGCGTTTCGCGTCCAAACATTGACACCATCACCTTAAGTTTACCTTTAGCGGCATCAATTTCAGATACCGTACCATCAAAGCCTTTAAACGGCCCATCGGTAATCGAAACCACCTCACCAATTTCATACTTCACTGAGAATTTCGGGTCTTCGACGCCCATACGCTTTTTAATTTTAGTGATTTCCTTTTCTGATACCGGAGTCGGCTGCGTGCCAGTGCCGATAAAGCCAGTCACGCCTGGTGTATTGCGGATAATATACCAAGTCTCATCTGATAGTTTCATGTCTACCAATACATAACCCTGCAAAATCTTGCGATCTACTACCTTACGCTTGCCATTTTTAATCTCAATTTGCTTTTCTTTTGGTACGATTGCCTCAAAAA
>CAZLPA010000023.1:0-11971 GCA_964561295.1 uncultured Candidatus Saccharibacteria bacterium
TCTCCACCATATACTACATCGCCCACAATCGGATGCCCCAAATATTTCATATGCACCCGCAGCTGGTGCGTCCGCCCAGTAGTCGGCCTTAACTCCACCAATGAATGTCTGCCGTCCGTTTTTAAAACCTTATAAAAAGTTTCCGACTCTTTGCCATTTGCATCCACCCGAAAAGTCGTCGGGCGCTTTAAATCTCGCGCCAAAGGCAAATCAATCCTAGCTTCGTCCAATTTTGGTCGTCCTTCTATCACCGCATAATAAGTCTTGTGCGTTTTACGATCCTGAAATTGTTTCTTTAAAAATGTCTGCACTTCCGGATTCTTCGCCAAAATCACTACACCAGACGTATCGCGATCTAATCTGTGCACTAAAAGCCCATAGGCCTCAAGCGTCTTCTCCGGGCAATATTCACCTTTCGCCATACTCAAAAGCCCTGCTGGTTTATCAAGAACTAGCACATTGGCATCCTCATAAACCACTTCCGGCACCAAATCAGCATTTTTCATTACGTCTGGTATCTTCAAATCAATTTTTACGCCTCGCTCAAATTTCTGATTTGGCTTTTTGACTAGCGTTCCATCCACCGTCACAAATCCATATTCAATAAATTTTTGTAAAGACGAACGATTATAGCTCTTATAAATTTCGGACATCAAAATATCTAACCGCACCTTTTCAATTTCGTCCGGTTTTTTAGCCATTTCGATATCGCCATTAATTACCCGCGACATCTCTGGCTTACTAAACTTTTTACCCGTCCGTATCATATCTTACTATTATATCACACTTATGCTAAAAAGTCAATGCTACCTTAGCTTAAAAGCTTTCTGCGCCTCTAATAACTTAGCATTTGCCACCTTATTAGCATACTCTTCGCCTTTTTCTAACAGTTCGTAAACCTTTTCGTCTGAAATTTCTGCCAATTTCGCCTGAAAAGTAGTCAACATTTCGGATACACTTTCTGCCACCTTCTTCTTGAGTTCGCCATAACGCGTTTCACCAGCCCAGGTCACAATCACTTCTTGCAATGGTACACCGGTCACCAAAGCCTCAATCAAAAGCAAATTTGAAATCCCCGGCTGATTGAACATATCAAACTTCACCTTACCGAGTGAATCCGTCGTTGCCGACATAATCTTCTTTGCCGCCTTTGCCGGCTCATCATCCAACATAATTTTAGAGTTCTCTGCTTTAGTAGACTTACTCATTTTCTTTTCCGGGTTTAGCAAATCTCGAATTCTAATACCATCTGACATTCCCATAAATTCCACTTGCTCACGCGTGGATGCCGGCACTGTGAAAATCTCACCAAACCGATTATTAAATCGCATTGCAAGATTTCGCGTCAATTCAATATGTTGGAATTGATCTTCGCCAAGCGGGATATACTCTGCATCATACAACAAAATATCTGCCGCCATCAAAATCGGGTAATCAAAAATCCCTACATTGCAAGATTCTTGCCCCTTAGATTTCTCTTTATACTGAATCATGCGCGATGTTTCGCCCATCGTAGCCACACAATTCAAAATCCAACATAGTTCCGAATGTGCCGGCACATAACTCTGCCGATAAATATGCACATTTTCATTTAAATTTAGCCCTGCCGCCAAATAATATTTAATCGTCCGAATCGTATTTTCACGCAAGTCCCCATCTACATCCGATATAATTGAGTGCAAGTCTGGCACAAAAATGTTCACTTGCGCATTTTTTGAATGTTGATTTGCCAGCCGCACCATCGGCAAAAGCGCCCCCAAGTAGTTTCCTAAAGTCAAAACCGAATTTGACCTAATACCCGTTAATATCGTTTTCATACTTTCATTTTAGCATATTTGGTGGTAAAATAAAAACACTGGGGTGTTAGCTCATTTGGTAGAGCGCTTCCATGGCATGGAAGAGGTGAGGAGTTCGAGCCTCCTACACTCCACCATTATACTTTAGGGCGTCAAGCCCATTTTTGTTATTCACTACATCAAGATCAATATATTTTTCACCGCTATATCCTTCCAACACGCCTTTATCATGATACTGCCAAACCAGCCAATCTTCTCCTGCGTCTATATACACCGGCCAGTACACATTACGCACCCAACGTGGATAATCCCTAAAATCATCCGCTAAATATTTGTCATAATAATCCTGCCGAGCATAAATTAAGGGCTTTACCTTATATTCTTCTTCTACAATAGCTAAGAAAGCCTTTAGGCCCCGCACTACATCATCTTTTTCGGGCGGGTTAGCTACTTCCTCAGTAGTTAACTCCATGTCGATTGCTGGAATTAAACGTCCGGTCAAATCACCTACCGTTTTGATAAAGTTTTCTGCCTGCGTGACACCACTACTACCATACGAAAAATAATGGTAGGCCCCCGCCACCAACTCCGCTTCTCTCGCCGCTGCCCATTTCTCTTCAAAGCTCGTATCTACATGCGAACTACCTTCCGTGGCCTTGATGTAGACAAACTCAATCCCTTGCTCTTTTAATTTTGCCATGTCCACATTCTCTTGGTAGGATGACACGTCCACCCCACGTGTCATCCCGCCCACAAACCAATGATTAATATTAATATCACGGTTCAAAATTGCCAGATACGCAAAGTACCCAATCCCCCCGACCACCGCTACCAGTAAAATTGTAAACAAGAGCTTCTTTAGCATATTAAACTTGAATCAAATCTGACCCGCTCAGCTCATAACTACCCATCGGCACACTCACAATGGCCGGGTTTTCATAGGTATTATAATAATAAGTCTTCGTCGCGGAAGAATACCCACCGGTATATACTGTAATCTCACAATTTCCGTCCGCCATTTCAGCTGCACCGTCAATCATAGCGACTCCGGTTAAAGTATGGAACAAACGTGCTACATTCTCTTCCTCGGTGGACTTCACCGGATAATGTGTATTAAGATAAGCCACTCGCACAAATCGTGAAGGCGAATAATAATCGCCCGGAATCCCTCTCATCAACGAACCAGAGCCAAAAGCCGTAAACTTTGCCGCTCTCCAATCTACCTCTGCTGGCATCTTCGGATCAAGATTCAAATAATTCCTTAGATTCTCTTTGTGCCACCCATACCCAGGTTGGTTTGTTAATACATCCACGTCATTATGATGAATTTCCATACCATTAGCGGTGTATTCCACCGCTAATGAACGTTTTGCGTCACCAATAATAAAATGTAATTGTGACACTGGATATTTATCATTAATTGGCTTTGCCACAATCGCCGCACTCTGCAAAGCTTTTTCTACCTCATCTACAGTGGCAAAATGCATCACTACCCAAAGTGGAAACTCATAAGCCGCAATGTTAGTCTTGCCTTCAAGTGCCGTTGGCGCGTAGGCCGCATAGCCAGGGAAGTTCAAACCGGCAATTCCTAAGCCTGCCTCATTTGCGCAGTCAAAATAAAGTGGCACATTTTCCTCAACGATTGCCATACCAATAATCGCACCATGATGTGGTGTTAACTCGCCCAAAAACGCCGAATGATATTTGTAGCCGCGTGGCGTTACCACCACTTTTTGACCGTAACCGCAAGACCAGTCAAGATTGCGACCAAGATACATATTGCCTTTGTCGTCGCTAAAACGCACCCCTGTGCACATAGTCCGTTCTCCTTATTAGGTTAACTCTCTCCCATTATAGCATAAAAACTTTCGCCGTAGGTTTTTTCGAAATGCTCAAACCTAGCTGCTACCCAATCAACAAAATCAGCTACCTCTTTATTAAAATCTGCATTTTTCCATTTTAAACTATCCTCAAAGGCCTTATCACGAATCAAATCGGCTTTCTCAAGTATATGACTTATCATCTCTTCTTTCTTTCCTGACATTTTCTCGCGATACATTGCGCTCACTTCTTCCTCGAATTCCGGAATTTGCATTAATAAGTAGAAAAGTCGCATAATGGTCATGTTCGGCTCTTTCTTTACCATCTCACCACTTTCCTCATCATAAAACTCACCGCCCCACGCATAAGCTTCCTGTACCCTAGTGATAGATGGTGAATAAAAATCTTTATTATAAGCCCATTCCCACGCCCTATTTCCCAAAGCATAGTCAAAGTCCCATCCCGGCCCAGTATGAATTACATCGTCTACTCCATCTTTGTAGAAATAACAACTTGAAGCATAAGCGTCCGGATTCACCGTAAATTCTGACAAAAGATAGTATCTTGCCAAATCACTCGTATCAGCTACACTCTGCACCATGGCATAGTCTCCAATCCTCGCCGCCAACTCTAGCTGGTTAAAGTTCTCAACAAAATCCTGCATCGCCACGGCCTCCTGATCATCATCCACCAATTCTTTTACGGTCAAACAATTTCCCTCTACTGTTACGTAACAGTTTTCTCCTTCTTTATGCAAGTTCTCCAATTCTACCAGTACACCAAACTCATCTCGCAAATTCACTCTATTCTTGCCTATCTCTACTTTTGGTGTTAAATAATATAAGCCTATTTCCTCGCCATCTACCACTAGCCACACAAATTCTCCATTAAGAGCGTATCTTTCATCTAGCATCCGTTCCAAATAAAATGCCGTATCGTTTCTTAAATAACTTGCATCAAAATAATTTGCTAAAAGCACCCACTTCTTTGATTCCCCCATGCCAAAAAGATCCACTTTATCTGCAAATTTAATCTGGTATGGTTTCTTATCCGCTCCCCACGTTGAATTACCTCGCCCTTTCACCTCAACGTTATCATATTCCATCTCTTCGTCTTGCACAGTCAGGGTTATGCTATTCCCGGGATATTTCATCTGTTTTTCACCAGCATTAATCTCTTCCAATGTAACATCTTTTAAATTAATGGTTAATACCGCCAGTTGATTCTCTGTTTCTGATGGCGTTATAGTTAATTTAATGACTACGTTAGCTACAAAAGCCACAGCTAGTGCTAATATAGTTGCCCATATGCACAAAAAACATTGTTTCTTCTTCATGCCTCAATCATAGCACAAACTAAATCGCATTCGCAAATAAAACCAAACGATGTGAAGCGTCGCCATTGCCATAAGGTTCGCCATAGCACGTCATTAATGACAAACCATAGTTCACGCCCTGATAACGCGCTTTACTCACCGAAAACATATAATTGCCTACGCCGTTTATCTGCAACAGCCCATTCGTATGTTCAAAAATCGCCACCTGTTGCACCTGGTAAGCTGTAGTCACTCCTCCGTAAGTTACTGTAAAAGTACTTCCAGCCCCCATATTTACCAAACCACCAAATACCGCCCATGAATTATGGCCATACAAAAACTTATCGCCATATTTATTCACATGGCTACCAGCATCTATCCTAGTATCCGCCACGTCTACAATTTCCAAATTACGCCCAGCAATTTGAATACTATTCACTGGCACCACATAAGATGGCTCCACATATGTATAATGCACTGGAGCAGATTCTACTTGCGTTATTACGGGCTCCGGTTCTGGCTCTGGCTCAGGTAATAGTATCGTCTCCACAATATTTGTCTCATTTAAGCCAGTTAAAACTACCGAATCCGAAGCCGTCAAAAATTCTGGATTCCCCACGATACCCAAGAAACTCGAAAATAGTATAATTATTAGCCGCTTCAACATAAAAAAATAACTCCCAAACGGTCTATATCTTTATTATAGCACACTTTGGCAAAAAAGTCAAGATATAGTATAATAAAACCAACTAGGAGGCCGTACTTTAATAATTAGGAGGTTTTTGATATGACCGATAAAATCAACCCAGCTCTCTTGAAAGAATATGAACGCATCATGGAGAACGAGTTTCACCTCAAATATAGCGAAAACACACCTCTCGTTCGCGGCAGTATTTTTACCACCTCAGCCACCGAAGTCTACCGTCAAGTTGAACAACTCGCCGAAGTAGCCAAGTCATCGTTGCTCCCCCGCTCATACATCAAGCGCTATGGTCTAAGCGAGAGCAGAATCGCCTACGAATCGGTTGGAGCGCACACTAATCTCATGGCTGCTCTGATCGACCGAGCTCTTTGCTATTACTATGGTCCTGATTTTGGCGAGCCTGGCAGTGAATGGGCCCACACGGAAGACAACTTTTCTTACCGTGACATCATGGAAGCTGTTCGCATCCATGACTTGCCCGAAAACAAAATCGGTGATTGGCCAGACAATGGGTCTTCAGACCCAAACAAAAAGGCCAAATTGGAACGCCTGTATCTCCGAGAGTTCTCTCAAGGCTACGACTTGCGCAATTCTCACGTCGGGCACCAAGCCATCCGCCTATTTGAACTCATGGATGTAGAATCTTCCGTAACCGGACGTTTGCTTAAGCTGGCTGATAAGACCGCCGCCCTTTTCATCACTCTCTGCTACGACTCAGCCGGTGCCGCTCCGCTCATTCACATCAGTGACCCGAAGCTCTCCGAACGCGACCGTCAAGAAATGCAGATGTGCGATTACAATAAGGCTGGCTACCACAAGGCCAGCGAAATGTGGGCTATAGATCACTTCTGCATCCGCAAATTCTGTGACCTCGATGACGATAGCTTCTTTACCGCCATTATTGTCATGTATACCTTGATGGTTAATGGCAAATGGTATTCTTGGCGCGAAAAAGATTATCTCACCGCATAACCTCCTAGTTGGCCCCAGTTCGCTGGGGCTTTTTCCTTTTTTATGCTACAATATAATAAACGGAGGTAAAATGAGCAAATTTGACGACCAATACATCGACTTATGCCGTCGTATTTTAGATCACGGTGAAAAAATTACTAACTACAAAAAAACCGATCATCGTGGAACTGCGGCCACTCTTGCCATCCCAGATCACGCTGCTCAGGGGTCGTCCGAAGCCCGTACCATCCGCTTGCCTCACCAAATCTTACAATTTGACTTAGCCGAAGAGTTTCCCATTTTAGTTTCTAAAAAAGTTGGTTTCAAAACTGCTACTCTAGAAATGCTCTGGATTTACCAAGTCGCTTCCAACGATGTTCGCTGGTTGCAAGAGCGCGGCGTCAAAATATGGGACGAATGGGAGGTTTCTGCATCTGGCGAATATCAAGGTCGCAACCTTAACCAGCTTTACGCCACGTCCCACCCATCAGAAACACCAGAAAACTTTGCCCACACCATCGGTACTGCCTATGGTTGGATTGTGAACCGCTACCACCTCGTCGAAAATCTTATCGAAACTCTCAAATCTAACCCCGGTAATCGCCGCATGATTATGAGCCTCTGGCAGAACGAATGGCTACCCACTGCCGCTTTACCATCCTGCGTTTGGAACTCTCAATGGAACCTTATTGATGGTCGGCTCAATGTTTTAGTCACTTCTCGTTCCTCCGATGTTCCACTTGGGTTACCTTTTAATGTTGTACAATATGCTGTTTTATGCCACTTAATCGCTCAATCTATCGGTGCCGAAGCCGGCCAACTCACTTTCATCACCAATGATGCCCATATTTACGAAAACCAAGTTGACGGCATCCGTGAGCAAATTCGCCGCTATGATGAAGCTGCTCAAAATGGTACTTTGCCACCCGCCCCAAAGCTTTGGATCAATCCAGAAATCACCGATTTCTATAAATTCGATAATTCCCGCGAACTTAAAGACATTCGCCTTGAAAACTATCAAAATCTCGGCACTATTAAAATGCCAGTCACGGAGTAACATGAGTTTTAGCATCATCGCAGCCATTGGCAAAAACAATGAACTCGGTAAAGATGGCCAACTGGTTTTTCATCTCAAAGAAGATATGAAATTCTTTAAAGATACCACTACAGGCCACTCGGTCGTTATGGGGTACAATACCTGGAAATCAATCGGTAAAAAACTTCCTAATCGCAAAAACTTCGTAGTCTCTCATCACCCAGTCGAAGGAGCAGACCTCACAATATCCAATCTACAAGATTTTATTATCAAAAACCAAAAGTCTTCAGAGGAGATCTTCATCATCGGTGGCGGTATGCTTTATAAGCAAATGTTAGAATATGCTGATGCTCTCTACCTCACCGAAATTAACGCTTCCGCCGACGCCGACACTTTTTTCCCTTATTTCGACAAAGCTAAATACCATAGAGAGATCATCAAGAAAGGTTCCGAAAATGATTTAAGTTTCACTTTCGTCAAATATACTAAAAATTAAGGAGATTCTATGCAAGACTTAGTATTTAATTTAATTGACAGCGAGAAAAAACGCCAAAGCGAAGGCCTTGAATTAATTCCCAGCGAAAATTACGTTTCACCTGCTGTTCTCACCGCCATGGGCTCAATCTTAACTAACAAATATTCTGAAGGCTACCCCTATTTCGATGGTATTGGTTGTGGTCGTGATAATGACGCCGAATTCAAAGAATGGCCCGAAGCTAAAATCGCTGAACAAATCTTACCAAATTACCGCTACTATGGCGGGCAAGCCAATATTGACCGTATCGAACGCCTCGCCATCGATCGCGCCTGTCGCCTTTTTCACGCCGATCACGCCAATGTTCAACCTCATTCTGGCGCTCAAGCTAATAATGCCGTATATTTTGCCTGGCTAGAACCTGGCGACACCGTTCTTGGTATGTCACTTCCAGCCGGCGGCCACCTTACTCACGGCGCAAAAGTCACCATGAGCGCCCATATCTATAATTTTGTTGGTTATGGTGTTACCGAAGATGGCGATATCAACTACGATGAACTCGAAAAACTCGCTCTCGAGCACCAACCAAAACTTATTCTCGTAGGTTACTCTGCCTTTATGAAAATTCCAGATTTTGCCCGCGTAGCCAAAATTCGCGATAAAGTCGCGAGAAAAGCCGGATATGAAATCCTCTTAATGGCTGACATGGCCCACGTTGCCGGCCTCATTGCTGGTGGCGTTCATCCGAACCCACTCGATTTCGGCTTTGATGTAATGACAACTACCACCCACAAAACCTTGCGTGGACCTCGCGGCGGCTTAATTCTCTCCAACGGTAACGTCTCTTCACCACTAAAAAAGCCAGAAAAAACTCTAGCTAATATCCCAATTCTCATTGATCGCGCCGTTTTTCCTGGTACCCAAGGTGGCCCGCTCGAACACGTCATTGCTGCCAAAGCTGTTGCTTTCGGTGAAGATTTACAACCAGAATTTGAACAATATGCCCAAAATATCGTCGACAATGCCAAAACTCTTGCTAAAGAACTAAAAAAGCTCGGCTTCATTCTCCAGGGTGGCGGCACCGAGAATCATCTTATTCTTTTAAACATCAAAGATAGCTTCGGATTTGACGGCAAAACTTACGAAAAAGCTCTCGATATGGTTGGCCTCACCCTTAACGCTAACTCGCTCCCCAATGATAAAGCCGCCGCTTTCCGACCTTCCGGCGTTCGTCTTGGTACCCCAGCCATCACCACTCGCGGCCTTGGCCCAGAAGAAATGAGAACTCTCGCTAAATGGATGAAAAAAGTTGCTGACATTTGTAAGGAAGCCGGCTCAGAAGATGCTCTCGTAGATTACTCTGCAGAACTAGCCACTATCCGCGCCGAAGTTAAAGATCTTGCGCTTAGGTTCCCAGTCCCCGGTCTTTGACCCACAAAAAAAGCCCCTCTCGGGCCAATGGTGGAGCGTGCGGGAATCAAACCCGCGACCTCAGCAATGCGAATGCTGCGCTCTATCAGCTGAGCTAACGCCCCATAAGAATATTATAACACGAACCAGATAATCCGACAATCAAAAATGGCACCTCGCCCCCGAAAAAGTGCCATTTTGATTGTCCTGCCTTTAACGCTTGCTGAATTGCTCTTTCTTGCGAGCTGAACGCAAACCGTATTTCTTGCGTTCTTTTTCGCGTGGGTCGCGCTTCATCATACCAGCCTTCTTGAGCACCGGACGAAGATCCGGAGCTTCAGTAACTACTGCTTTCGACAAAGCAAGTTTAATAGCATCTACTTGGCCAGCTAGACCACCGCCTTTAACTACAATTGTGATATCATAGTCCTTCTGCTTCTCAGCAAGAGCTAGAGGATCGGTAATCTCCGCCAGGAAAGTCTTATTACCCGAAAGATATTCAAGTGCTGGCTTATTATTGATCGTGATTTCACCTTTACCCGGGTAAAGACGGACCGTAGCCGTAGCGGCTTTACGTCGCCCTAAGCCATAGGTATATTTCTTCGTTGCTGCCATTATTTAATCTCCTTTGGATTTTGTGCAGTATGAGCGTGCTCAGCACCATCGAATACACGAAGACGAGCAAGTCTATCTGCAGATAACTTATTCTTTGGTAGCATGCCCTTGACAGCTTCACGAATCGCTAAGCTTGGATCTTTTTCAATAACTTCTTCAAGTTTAAGCTCAGTCAAACCTCCTGGGAAGCCACTATGACGATAGTATTTCTTCTGTACCATCTTATCACCAGTTACCACAAGGTTCTTTGCATTAATTACTACCACATAATCACCATTGTCAATATGTGGAGTATAGGTAACTTTTGATTTGCCCATTAGTTTATCAGCAATTACAACTGCCAATTTACCTAAAGGCAAAGTAGAAGCATCAATTAACCACCATTCACGGTTAATCTCAGAACTTTTTTGGCTATAGGTTTTCATTACTTAGCCTCCTTTTTAGCTACAGGCTTCTTGGCTGCAGGCTTTTTAGCTACTGATTTCTTAGCTACCGGCTCTTTAACCTCTTCCTTTTTCTCAAGGGAAATCTCATCAACAAAACTAATCGTTCCCATCTCCGCATTGTCTCCGCGTCGATAGCCGGCACGTTCAATCTTAAGATAGCCAGAATCACGCTTAATTTGTGGCGCAATCACGTCTACTAAAAGCGTCGCAGCCTCCAAATCATTCAATCTCGCAATCACAAGACGACGATTGTTAAGGCCACCTTTCTTCGCTATTGTAATCAGTTTTTCAGTACTACGACGAATCTCCTTCGCACGTGCCAAAGTCGTAGTAATAGTTTGATATTTGATCAGAGAGCACATCAGCCCACGAGTCAGTGCCCTTCTCTGGTCGGTTTCTCGGCCGAATTTGCGGCCTTTATATCCGTGGCGATGCATATTAAATATTTAACTCCGTTAACTTTTCTTTAACTTCGTCTAGTGCTTTTTGGCCAAAACCTTTAAGATCTTTAAGATCACTTTCAGAAAGTGTTACTAAATCACGTACAGTTTTAATGTCATTATTAAGCAAAGCATTCGACGTACGAGCAGAAAGATCCAACTCTTCAATTGGAAGCAGTAAACCTGAATCATCCTCCTCTTTATTGGTACCTGGCGCTGGTGTAGATTCTACCTTAGTTCCACCGGCCAAAGCAGTGTATTGGTTGACAAGAATTGCTGCTGCTTCTTCAAAAGCCTCTTTTGGCGTAATTGTACCATCAGTATCAATCGCCAACGTTAGTTGTTGCAAATTAGTATCTTGCCCAACACGAGTATTCTCTACTTTATAGCGCACCCTAAGCACTGGCGTAAAGACCGCATCAACTGCAATCATATCAGAATGCAATCTTTCTTCGCTGGCATGCTCAATTGTAAGATAACCACGCCCAGACTCCACCACAAAGTGCATTTTAAGCGTATATTTTGGATCATCAATGTGGCAAATCACCTGATTCGGGTTAGCGATTTCAACTTCAGCTGGGAGTTTAATATCACCAGCTACTACACGCTTATCACCATCTTTTTCAGATTGTTTGTCACCTTTCATTTCTAGGCTTAATTCTACCGGTGCATCAGTGTGCATTTTGAAACGAATGTTCTTAAGGTTGAGCATAATGTCAACTACGTCTTCGCGAATACCCGGAATCGCCGTAAATTCATGGCTTGTACCCTCAATCGAGAAAGCCGTAATTGCAGCACCCTTAATGCTCGAAAGTAACACCCTACGTAGAGAATTACCAAGCGTATTACCATAACCATAGTAAAGCGGCTTAATCACGAACTCAGCTTGAGTATCGCTAAGTTCCCGAACTTCCGCGAGATTTGCTTCGTGAATATTTTTTGTAGTCATTTAAATCTCCTTAA
>CAZLPA010000024.1:0-11783 GCA_964561295.1 uncultured Candidatus Saccharibacteria bacterium
TTGGTCTAACACGCCCTTAACAATTTTGCGTATGCTACGGGTTGTTAGGCGTTCGCCTGTTCGGTTATGACTTTCGCTCGTAAACAATGCCCCGCTACGCTTTTTGTATGCGTCAAGGTAAGCCCTTAAAGCCTCGACCGTGTAAGGGTGTAGGGCTATTGGTTCTTTGTCATCTCGACCTTTACCTCTAATAAAGGCTTTGCCTGCCCTCAAGTCTAGGTCGGTTACATCAAGCCTAATAATCTCTACTTGGCGTAAACCTTGATAAATTAAAAGACTAAATATCGCCTTTAGCCTCTTGGTCTTTGGCTCATCTGGTAGTTCCCTAAAATACTCACTAATACGCTCTATCTCGTCGTCCTGCACGCCGTCCTTTTTGTGCTTTTTACTCTGCGTGAAACCCTTTAGGTCTGCCCCACTAATATCTTTGCCTAAATCTATTGGCACTAACTTGGCGTTATAGAGTATTCCTACATATCGTTTAGCGGTAGTAAAGTATTTATTCTTGGTGCTAATACTGTAATCGGTTCGGTTCTCTAGGTGTTTTCGATAGTCTAGCAGGGTGTGGGCATTTAAGCCGTTAATCTGCATAAACTCGATAAAGTCGCCTACTCGGTTTTTGTAGTCGTCTCTAGTGGTGTCGGTAACGGGCAACAAGTCAAAGGCTTGTTTAGCCTGCTCGGTGTTAATCTTACTAACATCAAGTGTTACCGTCTCGCCCTCTAATACTTGCAACTCGTTACTCATCTTAAATTAACCTCTTACTCGCATAATCTTTAAAGTGGTCTGCCTTGAGGGTTTTTAATAAATACTCATCTTGGGCTATTGTCGTGGTTAGACTTTCTTTGCTCTCGTGTAAGAGAGTGTTTAGTATCTTTAACTCGTCCTCGTCAAAGTCCTCATAAGAGGCTTTGCTTTCTAGGTCTCCACTTTCCTTAATCTCGTTAATCTCATTTACTAACCTACGGCATACGCTGTTATAAGCCGTCTCTGTGGCTTGGGCTTTTTCCCGTTCCTCTCGGGGTTCGCTATCGCCCAGAACATTGCCCAATAATTCCCTGTTGGTGTTATAACCTCGTGAGGTGTCATCTAGGTCAAACCACCTCTTACGAGTATTCTGGTCGTTAATAATGTCCAACCTTGCCTTGTCGAAAGCGAGGCTATAAATGCCCTTAATGGCGTTCACATTTTGCAGTATAGCGTTAGTCTTTTTTATGTTTTGGTCGCTACTATCGGCGTAAATACTATTTATGTTCTCGCCGAGTATCTCAAGCAACCCGCCTATTGTTCTAATATCTACGGGTTTATGCACGGTTGCCGTCGTTGTCGTTCCCTGTTCCATATCGTATTACCTCATCGTGTATTACTTATTATTATATCATACTTTACTTATTAAGTATCGTTATAAGTCTATTTTAAGCCGTTCGGTTGTTTTTGTCAATAGTTTAGCCGTTCGGTTGTTCTGTTTAATAATAGGGGTATGCCTAAAAAAGTATAAAAAATCTTTAAAAAAATATGGGCGTTCGGGTATTCGGTTTTAACAAAGCCTCTAAAACGCCGTTGGCTCTTGGGTTCGTCTTGGCTTTAAGTCCTTATTTTTCTCGGTTGGTTCTCGGTTAAAAGGGAATTAAAGGCGATGTCTCACGGCTTTAATCGACAGTTCCTCGACAGTTCGGCAGGGAATTAAGGGCTTAAATTGTTTGACCTAAATGCCCTTTTTGAGTTTGTCTTATCTGTTAATCGTTGTATTTCTCACATTAGCAAAAGTCATTTTTTCTCGTGCGTGTAAATGTTCCCACTACCCGTCGCTCGTCAAAAAAGAGGGGCGGGTATAACCCTGCCCCCCTGTAAAAGGGAATTAAGCAGTCTAAAAGTTCGGGTAAGTGTTAGACACCTCGCCTGCGTATTCTCTACGCCACTCATTGTATCTATACTCGAAATAAACTGTGCTTGAATAATCTGTCATACCGTTAGCCGTAACTATCTTTGTGCCATTAGGAACAAGCCACCTACCTCTATTAAGGTTCTCATCTATTAGGCGACAGATATTGCTAACAGAGTAATAGTAGGGAACTAAAGCGTCTTTATTGGAATAGTTGGGTTTTTCAAGAGTATATTTTGCAACTGTCTGGTCTTTAGTGTTGCCCACATATACCTCACAGTTTATGTCTCTATACCAGTCAACTGGGGTCGATGTTGCATAAACCTCGTCTGTTCCGTCATACGTCATCGTAATCTGTTCATAACTAGCATTATAGGCGGGTTGTGTAGCCCCTACGTTAGGGTTCTCATTGCCACGCCCAAAGAGGGTAGGGTTAGACGCTAACTTGTAAATAACAAAGTCTTGTCCTTGAGGTTCGGGTTCTGGGTCTGGTGTTGGGGTCGGGTCGGGGGTAGGTGTAGGGGTTGGCGTTGGGGTATTTCCACTTTGGTTACTATTTCCGCCACCAGAGGTATCATTGTTGTTAGAGTTCGAGTTCGATGAGTTCGATGAGTTCGAGGGCTTACTAGAGTTTGTGCTAGAGGTCGCTTTTTCGTCGCCCCCTTTTTCATCATCACCTTGCTTGTCGCTATCTGTGCTTTCTTGCTTTTCGTCCTTATCTGTTTCTTTTTTGCTATTGTTTGACGGCTTTTTGTCGTCCTTGTCATTAGTAGCAACCTCTGTTGTTTCTGGCTCACTTGGCTTGTTGTTTACGGAATACACGATTATACCCGCTATGCCACCGACCACAACCACACCAGAGGCTATCACTATAACTAAATGGTTTTTTGCCCATACAAAAGCATTATTAAAAGCGTTTGTTTTTGGCGTTTTTGTTTTTTTCATACTTATTAAGTAATATAGCATAAACTTTATAGTTTTGCCACTTTATAGCATTATTGCAACCGTGTTAGCCGTTCGGGTATTCGGTTTTATTTTAGCCCCTTTTTGCCCGCAATTAGCATATACTGTATAATCAAAGTAGGGTAGCGGAAACGTGATTATCAACAACGCTATTCCTAGGCACGCCCGAGATAGGGAAGTCGGTAAAAGCCCTCTAAAGGGGTTTTTATTTTTGTAAGAATAGGGAAGTATTAAAACAACTTGTAAGCGTCGCTATAATTCTTATCTTGTCCTGCCTCGAAATACCCGTAAGCCCCATAAAACTTAAGGGGTAGGCTTTCTACGCCAGTAAAACGACCTTTAATCACATTTAAGAACATCGGCTTGCAATTACCCTGTTTTGCCTCTTGTTCTATTTCCTCGGCTAATTCTTTTATCTTGTCTTTGTTATCTTTGGTTTTGTTAATCATCTCATTAAGAGTAACCAACTCTATCACGGTGTTTGGTTTGTGAATAAATGACATACTACCCATAACATCGCCGTAACTATCTTGGCTATTTACGCTACCTTTGTTCTTTTGGGCAGTTACGAGTATGGTTGCCCCTGTCTTTTGTTGCAACTCGGTAAGGTTATTAACTGCCTCTATCTCGGCTTGCACTTGGTTAGGGTTCTGGGTGTTCACTACGTCTTGCACGCTATCTATCAGAACTAAAACCTCGTCGCTTTTGCACTTTTTCTTAACCCACTCTATATCGTCATAAATCGTGGCTACCTTATCACCTTGGTTAGGTAAAATCTTTGGTATGCCTTGGCTACTATCTTTAATAAATAGCCGTTCGCCCGTTCGGTCTAACTCGGCTAAACTTTGTGCCAAAACATCGGCTACTTTAGGGTCTAGGTTAGGGTCGTTGCCCTGCAATTCTATGGTCTTTGTATAAAGCCCCTCAAGACCTAATCTGTGGGCAGTTGCTTTAACTAGGCTTGTAATAATTTCGTTACGGCTCATCTCAAAAGAGTAAATAATCACGGGTTTACTCTGTGCCACGCCTAGGGCTAATTGTAAGGCTAGGGTCGTCTTGCCTGCCCCACTACGCCCTGCAAGCAAGATAAACCTATCGAGACCCCCTATTATTTCATCTATCTCGTCGAAACCTGTGGCTAGCCCCCTAAACGGACGGCTACCGTCGCCTAGGCTGTTTTTATACTCTTGTAAATCGGCATTTAATGGGTGTATCATTATTGCTCGCTCTTTTTTTAGTTCCTCACTTGGCTTAAAACTTTGCTTTGTCATCGTTTATTATTCCTTTTAATTATTAACATTATTATCAGTTTGTTGTCCGTTCGGTTGTTCGGCTAGTTTCTGTAAATGCTCGCCAACGTCTTTAAGGCTCGTCGCCCACTCTTGCCACTTGAATAGTTTGTCGGGGTTAAACCCTGCTTTATAAAGGGCTGTGGCAACTGCCTCATAAAACGTTTCACCCGTCTTATCTCTATCAGTAACGATATTTATAGTCGCCTCTTTGTGTTCCTTGATAGCCTCGACCAATTCTCTTAAAACAAGGCTATGCTCGTTCTTTTGCCCGCCGACTAGGGCTATTGCCTGCACGGTCTTGCCTTGGCGTTTGGCTAACTCTGTAACCGCTATACTGTCGGTCTCGCTCTCGGTAATATAGAGGGCGTTAGGTTTAGGGTAAGTCATCGCCCAACCACATAACCTATCATACCCATAAATAACAGGGTGGCTACCGACTGGGGCAAGGTATTTTAACTTTGCTTTAGGGGCAAGGTCTCTAAATCTCACATAGAGAACTCGGTGCTTTTTAAAAAGTAACTCATCATAGAACGGCACTATAACATTGTGCGAGTTATACCGCCTTAAAAAACGCTCTAATTCGGCTTTATTTTCGCTCACAAGCCCCGCTTGTGCTAAAAGTTGGTAATCATACACATTTAGTAATTCTTTTATCGTTTTGGGGCTTATACTACGCCACCCGTAAGCCTGCAAGAGGGAATTACTGAAACCACGCTTTGCCCACCACTCCTTTAAATGCTCGTTCGGCTCATCGCTTAAGTCGTATAAGGCTTGGTAAATCTCTTGGTTTTCGGTTTCATAGTCTGTTAAGGCTTTCGTAAGACGCAACGGTTCTGTCTCGTCTCGATATACTCTGCGGTTAGTATAATCGGGTGTTTTCTCGGTGTTTTCTCGGCGTTCAACCCCCTCAAGTTTTATGCCGTAACTACTCGCCAACCACTCGCAAGCCCCTCTAAAATCAACCTTGTTATATGCCATAACTAGGGCTATCGTATCGCCACTTATGCCACAAGCAAAGCACTTAAAGGTGTTGGTTCGAGTGTTAAAACCCAAACTGCCGTGCCTATCACCGTTGGCGTGTGCCTCTTGGTTAAAACATCTGGCGTTGCCATTGCCTTTTGGCAATTCAACACCTAACCTGTCGGCTACATCTTTTATATCTAGCCCTTTTAGTCTTTCTACCGTGTCATCGCTTAATCTTGCCATATCATATCACCTCGTGGTCTCTTGGTATTTATTTTAAGCCAATAAAGAAAACGCCCGCCCAAAAGGGCGTTTTTCTTTTATTAAATGTTTATAATGTTGCTTATTCTTAACAGAGAGAAAGGTAACCCCCTTTTTTTGGTTTGGTAACCCCCTTTTTTTGGTAATCAAGTAAAAGGTAACCCCCTTTTTTTGGCAAGCCTCATTTTCACTCATTTTTTAGTTGCCTTTCTACTTCCTGTAATTAGTCTTATCGGACTTTGGGCGTTCAACCGTTCGCTTATTCGGGTGTTCGCTCAACACTCTGTTTCGTCGTCATCGTCCTCGTAAAACTCCTTATAACTTGCGACCACTTTTGGGTCTTGTTTGCCTGCGTCTGTCAAAACATACCCTAAACCACTAGGGCGTAACTTATACCATTTCTTGTTTTTTAAAAAGTAAGGTTCAATTCTCATTTTTGCCCCTCGCTTTGTGCTTGCCTGCTTTTATCATAGCGTCGGCACGGTCTATCAAGGTGGTAATCGTCGGGGTAAAGCCCTCTAGTTCGTGTTGCCACTCTTTATGCGTGTAGTTATCGACCGTCTTTATCGCCTCTTGTTCACTCATACCCTCGTTAATAAGTGATATTGCCGAGAGGTCATAAAGTATGTAGGGGTCGGCAGGTGCAATATCTTTTAATGCTTTGCCCACTTTAGCCCCATAAAAGTTATCTGTTATATCTTGCCAACGGTCGTTAATGTCTTTGATTATAACTAACCGTTCGGCTATGTCCTCATTGGTTGGCATTTTATCGGTGTTATACATCTTTAATTTTCCTCATAATAGGCTAAATGCTCTTTAATCTTTGCATAAAGTTCGTCGGTAATTTCTGGCGGGTATTGCTTGGTTTTACGGTTCGGCTTAAGTCTGTATCTTGCCAACTCATCTTGGCTAATTTCTAGGTTGGTGGCTAACTCATCTAGGTAAGCCTTGGGGTCTTTTTTGCTCTTAAAGTCCTCTTTGAATAGGTCAACTAGACGTTCAAGGTCGGCTTGTCTTTTGGCTTGGTCGTCTCTGTAAGTTTGCTCAAGTGCCTTGCTTAACTCTGCGTCTTTATAAGCCTTTTGCATATATTCGGCAGGGGTAAGTATCACATAAAACTTTTTATGTTCGTAAACTATCTTGTAATCTTTAATAATCTCACCCGTGGCTTTGATGTCGTTTAATGCACTAATTGTTTTCTCTTTACGCTTTGCCTTTTGTTGTTTTGTCCTTGCCGTCTCAAGCACGCCTTTATAGAGGTCGGTTAGTAGCATTTTTAAGTCCTCACCCTTAATAGTTTTGCTCATACGGCGACCGTCAACAAACTTTTGTATAATCTTGTAAGCGATGTCTTGGGCTGTCTGGTTAAGTCGGTCTATGCCCTTTGGAATTGCTAGGTGTAGCATTGCACGTTTGTTGTCGTTAAGGGCTTTTACATATTCGTCGGTATATCTGAAACCCTTAATAATCTCACCGTCCGTCGATATATCAAAGTTAAAGAAACTAATGCTACCTATCATCTCTTTTTGTAGTTTCTTGTCGTAATAAGAGTAAAAGGTGTTAGTGCCTTTAACCATAATCAACTCATTAAGCAACTGCTCTCGGTAGTATTTTGGTAGGTAGCCTAACTTTTCTATCTGGTCGGCATAAGCCCCGTTATACTTGGCTAGTTCCTCTATCTTAAGTTCCTCTGGTGGGTTAGGGTTTGCCTCGGCATACCTAAAGCAGGTAACAAGACCTCTACGGTTACTGCGGTTATAAAGGGTTAATAGTTTAATCGGGTCTTGATATTCTATCGGCAATAAATCAAAGAGTGTCGGGTCGGTAATCGTTGCAAAAAGCCCGTTCTCATCTTTAAGTGCCTCGTTTGTTCTGTAAACTTTCGTGAGGGTTTTATATTTCTCTGGGTTAGGGTTCTCGATGTCTTTAATGGTGCTATCTATCGGTGGTTTTGGTATGTAATCACCGTGGTAGTCTTTGCGTATATTAACTGGGGTGCTTGCCCTACGACTTTTAACATAACGCTCTAACTGCACAAACAAAGTGGCGTTAATGTAGTTTAGTATCGTGTAATTGGCAAGGGTAAAGTCTGGTTGCACAGGCTTACCGAAAACCGCCCCATACCCCTCAACGCCACAGACCTCGGCTAGTTCTTTGGTGTCCTCTAGTGCTTGGTCTATGTAGCGGTCGTTTTTAGTCGGCTCGTTAAGGTGGTATCTGTCAAAGGTTGGTTGTTTTGCTATAATCTCGACAAACTTTACGGGGTCGGTCGGGTAGTAGTTGTCATACGTCTTATCAGTCTTACCAAACTTGTAGGGCTTGGTTTTGATAAGGGCTTTTAGTTCGGCAATAGCCCCATTTTTAAAGAGGTCATTGCGTTTAATGGCTGTAAAAGTGTAGTTTTTATGCTCGGCAACAAACTTTAACACGCTATCAGGGTGTTCTAGTAACCTTTGTTTTACTAGTTTATCTCTGCTTGTTGTAAGTCCGCCTACTCTATCGACCTCGAACAGTTTAGCCTGCTCGTCTCTTTCTTTAAAACTAATTAGACTTGTTGCTATATCTTGCGGGGTTAGGTCTTTCGGTAACCCTACTCTTTTGAGGTCGGCAATAAACTTTTTCTCGTCTAAAAAGTCCGCCACAGGCATAGAACACATCGTCTCTAACATCATCAAAGCAGTCGCAATAACTGCCTCTGGGTGGCTACTATAACCACTCGCTAGGCGTGCCTCTATTTCGTCCAGTTCTAGTAATCTTTTATATTCCATAACTTACTTATACCCCCACCTTATTTAATCGTTGTTCTAGGTTGGTTAGCCTTTGGTCTAGGTCTATAACCTTTTTAACCTCTATAATCGCCATTATATTTTGAACTAGGGCGTTGCTAACCCGTGGGCTTATGTTGCCCTGCCTCAAGTCGTTTGTATTGCTCTTTAAAGCGGTCAACAACCCCCCTAACGTCTCTGTATCTATGGGTTGGGCGGTTTCGACTTGGCTTTTATCTTTTCGCCCACCTTTGACGCTTGCTAACAACTTGTCGGCTGTTGCAATATCGGGGTTATGGCGGTAACAATAACCGTTGCTCATTGCTTGGGCTTTACACGGCTTACCTGCCTTGTTAATCGCTTTACATCTCATCGTTATAGTTCCCGCAACTCTCGTGCTAAAGCCTGTCTAATAATCTCACTAGCACTAACTTTTTTGCCTGTGGCTAGTTGTATCTCGGCAACCCTTTTATTTAACTTTTCTTTTAGTTCGTCTGTAATCTCGAAACTGTAACGGCTCGTATTTTGCACGCCCCACTTACGTTTAGGTAATTTTGCTTTAACATTTTTGCGTGGCGGTTTAGCGTCTGTAATAGCCTGCTCTGTGGCTTTTACCTCGTTTTGAACGGTCGGTTGTTCGTCTAAACTTACAGGTGTAATACCCGTAAATGGTTTAGGTGTCGGTTGGCTCATATTAGCCATTGCATTTTTTAATTGGTCTTTCTTTATACTCATTTTAGTTGCCCTCACTTAAGTTAATGATATATTGTGCTAAATCAAGGTATGCTTTACTAGCGGGGTGGCTCGGCTCATAGTCTAAAATAGGTTTGCCTATAAGTTGGCTTTCGGTAATTTTGACGGTTAGCGGTATGGCATAAGGCAACAATTTCCCCTTATAATCACCCTTTAATTGTTCGATAAACAGACCGCCTACGTTAGTGTTAGCCTGCAACATAGTCGGCACAATACCCGCTAACTCTAGGGTCGGGTTATAGCGTTCCTTGACCTTTTGCATAAGTTCTAGGGCTTGCTGTAAGCCTTTAATAGCAAAGGTTTGGGCTTGTGCAGGTATCAAGGCATAATCACTCGCTACGAGGGCGTTACGGGTTATAATGCCGTCGCTTGGCGGTGTGTCGATAATAATGTAGTCGTAAGCGTTCTTAATTGGTTCTAACAGGCTCTTAATCGCAAAAACCTCGACTTGTGCGGTTAGTGCGTTCTCATAGTTCGCTAACTCGCTACTACTCGGTATCAGGTAAACGTCGCCTACTTGGTGGGTAGCGTCGTTAATACTAATCTTGCCACCTAGAACATTAGCGATGTTGTTTACCTCATCGGTAACCCCTAAACCTAAACCTGCGTTGGCTTGGCTATCTAAATCGACAAGTAAGACTTTCTTGCCCTGCTTGGCTAGACCACTCGCAAGGTTTACGGCGGTGCTTGTCTTGCCACTACCCCCCTTGCGTATCATTATTGTTATTATTTTACCCATTTTTTACTCCTTTTTGTTTTTTACCTAAATTAAGTAGGGTTAAATCGACATCATCGGCTAACTTGCCCTTACTGGCATAAAGTTTAACGATGTCTAACATCTTGTAACCTTTGCCTTTAAGTTTTTCGATGTCGGCTAGTATGGGCTTAATCTCGCTAGGCTTGTAATACCTGCGGTAACCTGCCCCTTTTGTCTCATAAGGTAATAAGCCTAACTGGGTGTAGTATTTAATCGTGCTAACTCTAACGCCAACCTTATCGGCTAAATCTGCTTGTAATAGTGGTTTCTCGTCCGTCATTATTCTTTTCCTTTCTTTTTAGTAAACGGTAACTTGGGGTGATATTCTTTGCCTATTGCTAATTTTTTGCCTACTATCTGGTTAAACACTACTAGGGCAACAAGGGCTAGAAATGCTAGGAATATGTAAAGGGTGCTTATCGTTCCGTATTGTATCGACTGAAAGAAAAACACAAGGCATACTACGGCACAAAAGCCCCAAAAGAAACTCAAGCCCTGCATAATTCCACCGAGGTTAATTGCCCAACTTGGGCGGTTAGGGTTATATCTGTAATAACCTATGGTCTTTTTAGTTCCCATTTTTACTCCTTTCTTTTTGGTCTATAATGTCATCTGTTCTAGCGTCGTTTAATTCGTCAAGACACTTGGTGGCATAGTTAAACTGGTTCTTATAACTTTCTCGTGCCTCATCGTTAAGTATTCGCTCTCGTTCTATCGCCTCGTCAAAGTTCTCGTCGCCTAACTCGTCATCATAAAATAGCCCTCGCCCCTCGTGTATATTCTCTAAAACCTTAAGGGCTACTAACTGCTTTAGTCTCAAGTTAATCTCGTAAAGTTGTTCGCTCGTTGTTGGTTCGCCTAGGTTACGCTTTAATAGCCCGTCGATATGCCCGTGGCAACGCCCGCTACCTTGTGCATTAAACTGCTCTAGGCTCTTTTGTAATTCCTCTTTTTTAGCCATATATCTATACCTCGCTTTCTCACTTTGTTACGTTAATCTCTATTGTTCTTGTCGAACTTGGGCTTGTATCATAATCTGCTAAATCGGCACTATACAAACCGTCGCCTAGATATACGATGTAAAGGTATTTTTGGCACGAGGCTTGAGGTCTCAACTGCGTTACATAAGCAGTCGCCTCATCACCAAAGTAAGACCCCACATCGCCCTTTACTTGCACGCCACTTGGGTCGAAAACCGTAAAGAATATAGGGGTAGATTTTGTCTCATCGCTTATATTTTCCATATAAATAGGTATCTTTATGGCAGGCTGTCCGTTACGCTCATCATATCTGTTTTGTATTGTCTCGAAAGAGTAACTATCGCCTACGGTCAACTTTAAGCCGTTAGCCGTAAAAGTGCTACCTAACCCGTATTTTATAGGCGTTGTCTCGGTAGTATCTGCCGTTGTAGGGCGTGGGGTGCTTTGCCTTGGGGTCGCCAAAATAGGTATTAGAATAGTAACCCCTAAAACAATACCTAAAGCCCATAGAATAGGGTGGTGCGACTGTTGTGTGGTCTGTTTCTTATCGGTTTTCACGTTAGCAACTTTCTTTTTATAGGTTTTCATAATAACTCGCCCCCTCATAACTAGTGTAAAAATGCGTTCCGTCTGGTGCGGTGCAATACATATCGTCTTGCCAGTTGTAGTTAAAACTTGTTATGTCTGTGCAACTGAACTTACCCTCGGGCTTGGCTGATATATCGCCGTCATCGTATTGCCCCCTACCCGTCCACCTGCTACCCCAACTGCCGTCATCTTTGCAATAAATGTGGTATGGTTCACCGCTATCGGGGTTTGTAACGGTCTTTTCCCTGCCGTCTGCTAAACACTCGTCTTTAGAGGCATATAATACACGTTCACAAGAGGCATACTCACCCTCGACTTTGTAGGCAAAGTAGGGGGCTTTTGCTAGGCACTCGTCGTGGTAAGCGTTGTTATTATTGTTAACTACTAACTTGCTAACAATTCCCGCTACCACCAACCCTACAACTACGACAACAAGTATAATGCCTTGCCACAAGTCTTTTTGCTTTGTTATTTTGTTACTCATAATTGCCTACCTTTTCGTTTATTATTTAATAGTGGTTTTGTTAAGTTCCTGTAATTATAGTTATCGGACTTTAACTTACATTTAACCGTTCGTGT
>CAZLPA010000025.1:0-11397 GCA_964561295.1 uncultured Candidatus Saccharibacteria bacterium
CGTAGAAGTGGCTCTTAGGGCAAAATCTATTAAAGTACCAAAAGATACCATTGTAAAAATGGAAGATATTGTTAAATTGCCGGATGAGAGAGTTTGTATTGTGTGCACTGGCTCGCAGGGGGAAATGAACGCAGTGCTAAATCGTATGATAACTGGAGCACACAAATATATTAAGATTAAATCTACAGATACAATAGTATTTTCTTCTAATCCGATTCCTGGCAATGAGCCACATGTGGTAGGTACGGTGGATGGGCTTTTACGTGAGGGCGCGCAGGTAATCCAAAACGGGAAGACGCATCTTACAAATATTGGCCCACTACATTTGTCTGGGCATGCGTATTTTGAGGATCATGTGGATTTTGTGACGCGGTTGCAGCCGAAGAATTATTTGCCATATCACGGCGAGTTTTATATGTTGGAACATAATGCCGAGATGGCAGAGAATGTGATTGGTATTGAGCGGTCGCGGATTCTCTTGGCTGATGATGGCGATATCGTGGAGCTTTTGCCAAATAAGACGATTCGCAAAGCTGGCAGGATTCACGTTGGCAATAAATTATACGACGATGCGGACCAACCAGTGCACGAAGCAGTGGTGAAAGATAGGATACACATTTCGCGTGAGGGGATTTTTGTAATCGTACTGACTTTAAATAAAAAGACGGGGCACTTGATGAAGACGCCAGATATTGTGTCGAGGGCATTTATCTATCTTGATAATTCGGAAGAGTTGATTGGTAAAATTCGGCATTATTTGCGTCAAAAGACTGATAAGTCGATTTCTACTGACCCAGAGATGAAAGTTTTGAAAGAGGAAATAAAGGAAGATATTACGCATATTTTGTTTGACGCGACGGGGCATACGCCGATTGTGATACCAGTAATAAATAAGGTATAATATAGGTATGGATTACGATGTGATTATTGTGGGGGCTGGAATCGCGGGGATGACAGCAGCGATTTATGTGCGACGAGCCGATAAAACAGTATTAGTTATTGAGAACAAGGCTTATGGTGGACAAATTATAAGTACGTTGAAAGTTTCGAATTGGCCGGGTGAACAAGAGATTTCGGGGGCGGATTTATCACGGAGAATATATCACCAAATGAATAATTTTGGTGCAGAGCTTAAGTATGAGGATGTAGTTTCTATAGAGGTAGATGGCGATAAAAATGGGTTTTTGGTAAAAACTGATGAAAATGAGTATTCTTGTGGTGCGATAATTTTGGCGGTGGGAACAGAGCCACGAAAATTAAGTAAGAAGCAGGCAGAAGATGCTGGTAAGCGCCCAATTTCTTATTGCGCGACTTGTGACGGGGCGCTTTATAAGGGTAAGCCAGTGGTAGTGGTGGGTAGTGGAAATACTGCAAAATATGAAATGCAATATTTAAGTAGTATCGCTTCAAAGGTATATCACATTCATCATGATGATCCAATACCAAAGGACGCGGAAGCGGTGTTCGTGGCGATTGGGCGAGTGCCAAATACGAGATTTCTAAATGGTGTAGTGGACTTAGATGTGGATGGCTATGTGGTGGCGGGGGAAGATTGCCATACTTCTCGTAACGGTATATTTGTAGCGGGGGATTGCCGCACTAAGGCGACTAGGCAATTAGTAACGGCAGCCGGTGATGGTGCAGTGGCGGCAAATGAAGCTGTGCGATATTTGGGATAATGTGGTATAATTAAAGAGTGCTCGGATGGCGGAACTGGTATACGCGTTCGACTTAAAATCGAATGGAGAAATCCGTGCGGGTTCGATTCCCGCTCCGAGCACCACTTAGGTTCGTATGAATATTTTATATTGTGGTGACCAGGGCATTAAAAATGGAGTTTTAGTGTCGATTTTGTCGCTAGTAAAATACAATGAAGAACCTCTAAATATTTATATCTTGACAATTAATTATGAGAATACGAAGCCGTTTACTGAGAAGTCGGCTTCTTTTTTGGATAGTATAGTAAAAAAGAAGAATTCAAAGAGCTTCGTGAAGTTAGTTGACGCGACAGATGTATTTGTGAAGAATTTGCCAGAAAAAAATATGGGTTCATATTTTACACCATGTTCGATGCTAAGGCTTTATGCTGATAAAGTGCCGGAGTTGGCGAAGCTGAAACGAATTTTGTATTTAGATTATGACATTGTTTGCCGTGGGAATATCAGTAACTTTTATAATATGAATCTTGATGGAATTGAGGCGGCTGGAGTGCTAGATATTTACGGCAAACATTTTTATCACTATCATGGGTTAAAGCAAGACTATATGAACTCTGGTGTGATGCTGTTTAATATGGTGGAGTGCAGAAAGAGCCGGATGTTTGAAAAGGCGGTGGAACTTTGTATGAAGCGTTGGATGATGTTGGCAGACCAGGCAGCGCTCAATAAATCGATTAAGAATAGAAAATTGATGCCACGAAAATATAATGAACAAGGCGAGCGCCCGCGTAAAGATACGGTGCTACATCATTTTAGTAATAATTTTAAGTTTTGGCCATATTTTCGTGTGCAAAAAGTAAAACCATTTGAAGTGGAGAAGATCCATGAGATTTTAAAAATTACTGAATATGATGATATACTAGAAGAGTACGAAAAGCTTAAAGGGAATCTATAATGGCGAAAGCGGTGTTGTTTCAAAAGGACTTGCCTGAGGAAGAGCGAGTATTCTATTATGAATCGGAAGAAGACGATCCGATTAAGACTAAAGAGCAGGAGAGAAAAGAAAAGGTTTTATTGCCGGAAGGGTATGAATTTATTCCAAAAAATCCGTTTGTGAGAATGTATTCGGCAATTTTGTTTCGTGGTTTTAAAGTTTTTGCGCGGTTTTATGCGAAGTTTTATTTGCATATGGACATAAAAGGACGGGAGAGATTTAAACGAGCTAAGGGCAAAGGATATGTAATTTATGCAAATCATACTAATCCTTTTCACGATGCATTTTCGCCGGCATTAGTGGCAGATAGAAGAATTTTTACGATTATCTCGCCGGTGAATTTGAAATTGCCTGGCATCGGAAAGTATTTGCCAATGATTGGTGGGATACCACTCGGTACGAATCCTGAAGAAAAGAAGGCAATGAATGAAGCAGTGGATAAACGTTTAAAGCAGAAGAAGTGTTTAGTGATTTATCCGGAAGCGCATGTGTGGCCGTATTACACTGGGATTCGGAAGTTCCCGGCGGGAGATAAATCTTTTAAGTATGCAGTGCGAAATGATGTGCCAATCTTTACGATGACAACGACTTATCATAAGTCTAAAGTAAAAGGTCAGGCGCGACCAGATATGACGGTATACGTGGACGGGCCGTTTTATCCGGATCCGAAATTGAGCGAGGATGAGAATCGAGCAAAATTAGCTAAAGAAGCTTATGAAAGTATGGTAAAATGGTCTAAGAAAAATAGTTACGATTATTTTAGATACGAAAAGAGGCTGCAAAATAAATGAGTATTTTTAGTACGGGCAATCCGTTAGATAAGTACACCAAGGTAGTGCCAGTTTTTTTGGCGATTAATAATGATTATGCGCCGTATGCAGCGGCAGCGATTCACTCTTTAACACAGAAGTGCAATAAGAATCGTTATTATAAAGTAATAATTTTACATGACGGATTAAATTTTGTAAGTAGGATTAGACTGCGAAGCTTGGTGACTAACAATGTGGCGCTGCAATTTAAGAAGATTAGTAACAACCTTTATCTCAAAGCAGTAATTAAGTATTGTTCCAAGCGGAAGGGGGCGGGAGATTTTTTCTCAGCAGCGGTGTATTATTATCGCTTTTTTATCCCACGTTTGTTTCCGATGTACGAAAAAGCTGTGTACATTGATAGCGATACAATTTTGACTGGGGATATTGGCGGATTATTTGATGTTGAACTGGGTGAGAGTGTAATAGCGGCGATGGTGGATCCGAAAGTAACTGTGGTGCCAGAATTTCGTGATTATGTAGATAATGCTGTGGGCGTGCCGCATACTGAGTATGTAAATTCGGGCGTGATGCTGATGGATTTAAAAAAGATGCGCAAGATACATTACATATCTACGATGGTGGATTTGATTGATAAGTATGATGCGGATTTGGTGGCGCCAGATCAAGATTATCTTAATGTGATTTTGAGGGGGCAGATTAAACATCTTGATGCGTGTTGGAATACCGAACCGGCGGAAGATTTGCCGAAGGGTACTAAGTTGGTGCATTTTAATTTGTTTAACAAGCCGTGGCGCTATACGGATGTGCCGTGCGAGAATTTGTTTTGGAATGCGGCAAGGGGCACGGGGTTCTATGGGGATTTGAGACGTCAACAACAGGCCTTTGATGAAACAAAGCAGGAAGAAGATCACAAGAAAGTGGCAGCCCTTATTAAGAAGGCAGAGCGTTTGTCTAAAGTTAAAAAACCATTGATAAAATTATAGTTTCGCAGAAAAAATGGAGGTGCTATACCGCCCCTTGGGACGCGGAAGGCCCGGAATTTTTTCGCAGAAAAAATGGAGGTGCTATACCGCTCCTTGGGACGCGGAAGGCCCGGAATTTTTTCGCAGAAAAAATGGAGGTGCCTACCGGAATTGAACCGGTGTACGCGGTTTTGCAGACCGCTGCGTAACCACTCCGCCAAAGCACCACCTGTATTTATTCTATCATAGATTTTTAGATTTGGATTAAAATGACGCCAGTGACAACAAGGACTGTAGCAATGAGATGGACGAGAACAGTTTTCTTGTTGAGCTTTTCGCGACCAAATTTGGGCCAGATTAGAGTTAAGATGATACCCATGAAGAAAATGGCGATTGGTTCGGTTGAGTCTGAGGTTGCTGAAGCGAGAGCGACTGATGGTGCGGCGGTAAGGGCGGCACGATACGTAAAATCTTTAACTAGCGAGACCGAACAACTCGAAATGAGTGGACGTAGGATCTTCTTGCGGCTTTCTTTCATGACGGTGTGAAAGCGTCGGCGCCATTTGGGCTTTAGTCCCATGATGATTAAATTACCGACACCTTTGCCGAGGAAGAGAAAAACCATTTCACTAACGAAATTAAGATTGCTGGAGTTTTCTTTGACGAAGATTAGATTACCAATGACGGCTATGAAGACGTAAAGAAAGGCGTAGAAAATGGCTTTGATTTTGACTTTACGGCTGCGCTTACGGGTGGTAAGGAGAATGAGAATGGGTGCGGACAATATAACGATGAAAGCTAGAAATTGTAATGGTGAAATAGTTTCACCCAAGAATAGCCACCCCAGAACAAGATAAAAAACTGGAGCAAGTTGAATAAAGATGCCGAGATTGGTAGAGTCGTCGAGCTCCAGAGCCTTGTAATAAGGAATGCCGGCGATACTGCTAAGTATCCCAGCTAAGAAAAATAGGAAGAAGGTGATGAAGGGGGCAGCCGAGAAGTCAATGCCAGCAAAGGGCGCGATGACGAGAGCAATAATAATGAAAGCGATACTATAAAAGTATTTTTGCGAAACGGAATCCCGACCTTTAAAATAGTAATCTGAAATGTAGTTATCAATAAAAATACGGGAAGAATCAAATAAAACAGTGATAGCAACGAGAATTAGCCAGTTCAAGCGAGTGCCCCGTAGATTAAGTAGCCATAATAAATAGTGAAAATTACCAGCATAAGGACGCCTTCGGTGCGAGTAATTTTGTGGTCTTTGCGAGCGACGAGCCAGAGAACAGCGGCGGAACCGATAAGCATAACAATATCGATAATTTCAAAGTTTTCTGGTGTGATGGTGCCAAAGATGGCAACGGGTAGTCCTAGAACGATACAAATATTAAAGATATTGCTACCGATGATATTGCCAACTAAAAGTTCGTTTTCGCCGCGTTTGGCAGCAGTGATAGTAGTGACGAGTTCTGGTAGTGACGTGCCAATGGCAACTACGGTAAGAGCAATAATACGATCTGAGATGCCAATAACTTGGGCAATGGCGGACGCTGAGTTGACAACAAGTTGGCTACCAGCAACGACGCCGATAAGGCCGAGTAACACAAAGAGGAGGGACTTGCCGAGTTTGTACTGAGGTTTTTCAATTTCTTTTTTGGATTTGCGGTTCTTGCGGGCCATGGAGATGATGTAGTAAATAAAAATACCGAAGAAGAGTAAGCAGACCAAACCATCGCCGCGAGTAATAGTATTGATGTCGGCGCCAATTAAAGTAGTATCAAGGAATAGCACGATTAAAATAGTGGAAATTAGAAGAAGCATTGGGAGTTCTTTGGCGACGGTATCTTTTTTAACTCGGATTGGATGGATGACGGCAGCAATGCCGATAAGCAATAATATATTAAGAATATTGCTGCCGATGATATTACCAAGTAGCATGTCTGTATTACCGGAAATAAGTGAAGAAACTGAAACGGCAAGTTCAGGCGCGCCGGTGCCAAAAGCTACGATGGTGAGGCCGATTAGAAGTTTAGAAACTTTAAAGTTAGAGGCTGCCGAAGAGGCACCATCGACAAGCCAATCGGCGCCCTTAATTAGGAAGACGAAGCCGACGACGAGTAGGATAATTTGTAAAACTATGTCCATATGTTTATTTGATTATGTTTATGGTTAAATTATAACATATTTTTTATGAAAAGTTAGGAAAATGTGGTATAATGGAGTCACGTGCGAATGTAGCTCAGTTGTTTAGAGCGCTTCCTTGCCAAGGAAGAGGTCGAGAGTTAGAGTCTCTTCATTCGCACCACCTTACAAGGCTCTAGAAGCCTTATTTTGTTGGCTAACTCTCGGGCTTCGCCAACGAGAGCCAAAAGTCTCTTTATTCGCACCATTTTTGTACACTATGCTATAATGGTTATATAACTTAAAAGGAGCAAAAATGGAGCCAATAGGAATAATATTAATTGTGCTAGCTGTGGTGATTGTGTTGGTGGCACTGGTGGTGGGGACCTATAATGGGCTAGTAAGTTTGAATGAGCGTGTGAATGAAGCTTGGTCTGATATTACCGTGCAACTCAAATATCGTGCAGACTTAATCCCGAATGTAGTAGAGACGGTAAAGGGCTATGCCAAGCACGAAAAAGAAACTTTTGAGATGGTGACGTCGGCGCGTTCAGCGGTGATGGGCGCTAAAACTGTAAAGCAAGCTGCTGAGGCAGAAACCGCTATGCAGGGGGCGCTTGGTCGAATTTTTGCGATTGCGGAAGCTTATCCAGAGCTAAAGGCAAATGAGAATTTCCGTACTTTGCAAACACAACTTCAAGATGTGGAAGACAAAATTCAGGCGGCGCGTCGTTTTTACAATTCTGGCGCCAAAGAGTTAAACACTAAGATTAAAACTTTCCCAGCAAACTTGATTAATAGTATGTTCGGGCATTTCAAGAAGCGTGATTACTTTGAAGTGGCTGAAACTGAAAAAGCTAAGATTGAAAAAGCTCCTGAAGTAAAATTCTAAAATGTATAAGCAAATTGCCCAAAATAAGCGCAGAACCGTTATTATTATGGTGGTTTTTGTGCTGATGATTGCGATAATTGCGGGGTTATTTGCGTATTTTTATGATGATCCATGGATTGCGGTATGGACTGTATTAGTGGCTATAGTCTATGCCGCGATTCAATATTTTGCGTCTGGTTCAATTGCGACAGCAATGACTGGCGCTGAAGAAATTACAAAAAAAGATAATCCTAGACTATATAATATAGTGGAGAATTTGAGCATTACGACTGGGCTGCCGATGCCGAAAGTTTATATTATTAACGATTCGGCCCCAAATGCCTTTGCGACGGGACGAGATCCGCAACATGCAATAGTGGCGGCGACGACTGGACTAATGGATATAATGAATGATAAAGAATTGACGGCGGTGATGGCGCACGAAATGTCGCATGTGAAGAATTATGACATAAGGGTGTCGATGATTGTATTTGGTTTGGTATGTGTGGTGGGCTTAATTTCAGATATAGCTTTTCGGATGATGTTTTATGGTAATAGGCGAAGAAATAATGAGGGGAGCCCAATGGGGTATCTTTTGATTGTGATTGCGGCAATTCTGTCGCCGATACTGGCGGCGTTAGCACAGATGGCGGTGTCGCGTGAGCGAGAATATTTGGCGGATGCTTCGGCGGTAAATATTACGCGCTATCCAGAAGGGATGATTGACGCATTGAAAAAATTGCAAGCACATTCGCAACCAATGAAAAGCCAAAATACGGCGGCCGCGCCTATGTACATAAATGACCCTTTGCGAAAAGGATTTTTCAACGATTTGTTTAGTACACACCCGCCGATTGAAAAACGAATTGAAAGGCTTGAGCATGGTAAAAAAACATTCTAAAATAAAAAAATATTTTAGCAGGCCTAGTAAAGTTAAGCTTCATAAAAGTTTTAAGCGATCGTATCGTGAAGATTATAAGCGCGAAATTGAAGTGCCGGGGATTATGTACCATATCTTTGCGACTTTTCGGATGATTTTTAAAAATTGGAAATTGTTTTTACCGTTACTTATTATTGCGGTGTTGATGGCAGCGGTGTTGGTGGGACTGATGAGCGAGTCGTCTTATCAACAATTTAAAGATGTACTTGATCAGACTATGGAACAAACAGAAACCGGAGACATCGGCGATTTTGCGAAGGCCGGGCTATTGTTGATTTCTACGGTCGCTACGGGTGGTTTGTCTGGGGAATCGAATGAGGCAAAGACGGTTTTTGTGGTTTTGATTTTCTTGATTATTTGGCTAACGACAATCTTTATATTAAGACATCGTTTGGCGAAACATAAAATTAAGCTTAGGGATGCTTTGTATAATGCGATGACGCCGCTAATATCGACATTTGTGGTGTTTGCGGTAGCGGTGATACAATGTGTTCCGATTTTTCTGTTGATTATTGTGTATTCAGCGGCAGTACAGACGGAATTTCTAGCGACGCCATTTTATGCGTTGGTGTTTTTCATCTTTGCGGCGATTATGTTGTTATTATCCGGTTATTTGCTCTCAAGTTCATTGATTGCGTTAGTTGCAGTAAGCGCACCAGGCCTATATCCTTTGAAGGCTTTGCATACAGCTTCAGATTTAATGATGGGGCGAAGGGTAAAATTTATTTTGCGTATTATAGCATTAATGTTTGCTTTAGCGGTGGTTTGGGTAATTGTAATGTTGCCATTAATATTATTTGACCTTGGTATGAAGAATTTTGAATGGACAGTAGGGATACCGTTTGTGCCAGTATGCTTGCTAGTAATGACTTGCTTCACGGGCATTTATATAACGGCATATTTGTATTTGTATTATAGATGGATGTTGAATTATGACGAGAAATGAAGCTGAGGCGCGGATTATCAAATTGCGTGAGCTGATTAATGACTATCGTTATCATTATCATGTTTTAGATGAATCAATTATGTCTGAAGCGGCAGCGGATTCGTTAAAGCATGAGTTGGCGCAGTTAGAGGCAGAATATCCGGAACTAATTACACCGGATTCGCCAACACAAAGAGTGGCGGGTAAACCATTAGATAAATTTACGAAAGTGAAACATGAGAAACGAATGATTAGTTTGGCTGATGTGTTTTCGCAAGAAGAGATTTTGGATTGGATCAATCGCAACGAAAAGTTAGTGCCGGGTGGAAAAATAAAAGAGTTCTTTACTGACATTAAGATGGATGGGTTAGCTTGTGCTTTAAAATATAAAGATGGGATTTTGGTGCAAGCGGTGACAAGGGGCGATGGCATGGTAGGAGAGGATGTAACGCAAAATGTGAGGACGATTGAGAATATTCCAATTAGGATTGATAGAGCTGGTGAAGTTGAAGTGCGGGGTGAGATTATTATTTTTAAGAAAGATTTTGAGGAATTAAATCGGCGACAGCGTGAAAAGGGCGAGCCGGAATTTGCAAATCCGCGTAATTTGGCGGCAGGTTCGATTCGGCAATTGGATCCGAAAGTCGCGGCAAGCCGGCCGCTGAAGTTTATCGCATACGATTTAGTAAAGCCAAATTTGCCAATGCATAAGGAAGCCTACGAAGAATTACGTAAGATGAAATTTCAGACTTCGGGCGAAGACAGAGTGTTCGCTGGCGATGATATTGGTGGGCTATTCGACTATATTAATGAGTTGGATGAATATCGTAAGGGTTTACCATTTAATACGGATGGTATGGTAATTAAAATTAATGACCGTAAAGTTTACGATGAGCTCGGTATAGTAGGCAAAACTCCGCGGGCGGCAGTGGCTTTTAAATTTCCAGCAGAAGAGGCTACTACAAAAGTACGTGACATTGTGATTTCGATTGGCCGGACTGGCGCTACTACGCCGGTGGCGATTTTTGACCCGGTGGAAGTAGCTGGGTCTACGGTGCGACATGCTACTTTGCATAATGCGGATGAAATTGAGAGATTAGATATTAGAATTGGTGATACAGTAATTATTTATAAGGCCGGTGATATTATTCCGCAGGTGAAGGAAGTCTTAACGACTTTAAGGCCGGATGGTACTGAAAAATTTGACTTTGAAAAAGCTTTGAGGCGACAATATCCAGAGCTTAAGTTTTATCGTCCGGAAGGCGAAGTAGTTTATCGTGTAGAGGGTGAATCGTCTGATTTGATATTAAAACGAGCAATACAATATTATGCGTCAAAGCCAGCTTTAAATATTGAGGGGCTGGGCGAAAAAAATGTGGTAGCTTTGGTGGACGCAGGGTTGGTGTTATGTCTACCAGATTTGTATAAGCTAACGGTGGAAGAGGTGGCAAAGCTTGAGAGATTTGCAGAGCTTTCGGCGCATAATTTGGTTGAGGCAATAGCAGCATCTAAGAACCCGTCGCTTAGCAAGTTTGTGACAGCACTTGGGATTCGGCATGTGGGAGCACAGACAGCGGTAGTATTGGCGCGTAGATTCGAGACGATGGACGGGTTGATAAATGCAACGGAAGATGAACTCTTGGCGATTAATGATATTGGTGAAGTAGTGGCGGAGTCGATCCTGGCTTATTTTGGCGATGAGGAAAATTTAAAAATGCTGGAAGCCTTGAGAGGTCTTGGCGTTTGGCCGCAAGATGAAAAAAATGCAGAATTACCACTTGCCGGGAAGTCTTATATTGTAACTGGGACTTTGGCTTCGATGGGACGAGAAGAGGCGGAAGATAAGCTAAGGGCATTGGGGGCTACGGTAACTTCGTCGGTGACGAAAAATACTACAGCATTGATTGTGGGAGAAAAACCAGGAAAGAGTAAGACTGATAAGGCAGATAAATTGGGGATTTCGCGGATTTCTGAAGCAGAATTTTTGAAATTGATTAACAAAAAAGACGTGGTGATCTCTGCGGGAGTCGAACCCGCGTTGACGGGATGAAAACCCGTTGTACTAACCGTTATACTAAGAGACCAAGAACAACCAACGTCTGCGCTATATTATAGCAAAAAAGTTTAGAAATCGCAAGAGTAGTGATAATCTA
>CAZLPA010000026.1:0-10888 GCA_964561295.1 uncultured Candidatus Saccharibacteria bacterium
TCGGCAACATTGGAGGCGATCCCTATTGGAGTTGGTACGGCTTCGATAGTCGTGTAGAATGGTGCGCGTGTTTTGTCTCGTGGTGCTGCGATCAATGCGGGTATATCGAGAGTGAGGTTGTCCCAAAATACTCTTACTGTCCGACAGGTGCAGATTGGTTCAAAGAACACAATCAATGGTCGGAGCGCGATATCACTCCGCAGCCTGGCATGATTATCTTCTTCGACTGGGCGCGCGGCGGAAGGCAAGACGGAGAAACAGATCACACCGGCATCGTGGAAAAGGTCGAAAATGGCCGCGTTTTTACCATTGAAGGAAACTCTGGAAATGCCTGCCGTGAGAAAAGCTACCCCATCGGCTGGTATGAGATATACGGGTACGGAACGTTCTAGCTAGGTAGTTTTCACGATCCTTAAGAAATGCATTGATTCCAAATCTACACCACAAAAAATCAACCAATCAGGCGAAAAAACAAAGAGTGATTCCTTTTTGCGGAACACTCTTTGTTTTTTACGCAACTGTCTATGGTGTATTATTCAGATATGTCCCATTGCATACCTATGGCATTCAACTTCTCAATTCGCTCTTTACTCAAAGCGCCCTCGACATGTTTTTTGCGCTGGTAGGCCAGCCAATTGCCGAGCTTGATTCCGTCCGGCGTCGTGTAGCGTTTGGAGGGCACCAGATGACCGTGCTCCTGATAGTATGCCTTCGCTGCCTTGTAATTCTGCTGCCAGCGATGTTCGCCCACATCCCAGATCATACCCATTTCGGTCAGCTTGATCACCCGGCTGGGCGTGAGGCACTTGCGGTACTTGGTATCCTTGTGGAAGCGCATGTTCTTTACGAACTGACCTAGGTGCAAGCCATCTGAGGTCACATAGGTCTGCGGCACATCCAGATCGCCGTGCTTTTCGTAATAGGCAAGCAGGGCGCGGTAGTTGCGATTCCATCGCTCCTCTGCAAGATCCAGCCAGGACATACCGATGGCGTCAAGCCTGCGGATGCGGTCGGCGTCAAGCGTGCCGCTGACCTTGCCATCACGCACGCGGCGCTGCCGGTTGATCCAGGGCCCCAACCGTTCACCCTTCGGTGTTACATAGTTCGACGGCACATCGAGATCCCCGTGATCGATGTAATACGCTCTGGCGATCTCGTACATGGCGTTCCATGACTGATCCTGGTGCATTTTCAGTTTTACTGCACGGTTATCCATAGCATCGCTCTTTCTAAAATCCCCCGCGCCTCGGCGCGGGGGACGCGCTGCGAATTACTTAAGGTCTGAACAGTCGGGAGAATCCGCTGAACAGCGATTTTACAAAGCTGCTGATGAGCTGCATTAGGCTGGTATCGCTGTTCGGATTTGCTGGCGTCGGTGTCAGGGTAGGCACAGGAGTTGCTTCCGGTGTGGAACTCGGAGTTGGCGTCATAGTCGGCTCTTCCGTCGGAGCGGGTATCTCCAACGGAATCTCATGTTCCTCCGGCGTCGTATCGGGAAGCTCTGAGAAAGACACAGCATACCGCATCAGGGACTTTGAGACGATGAGTGGGACATCCAAGCTCTGACCGGAAACAGGAGCGGTGTAATCGCCGCTGAGCTTCACGTTCGTGATCGAAATCAGATCATTGCCGCTGTTCGTAATCATGACGCTGCCGTCAGACGCAGGCGTAACACTGTAATACTGATCCAAAGCGTTCACAATGGGCTGTGTTTTCGTTCCTTCGCCGTTCGTCACAGTGACGCTGCCGCCGCCGGTTTTGCTGTCCGGAGCGCTCATGCCGACAGCGACCTTCTCGTAGGTGCCGACGATCTGGAAGGCGACGCTCTCGTCGGTTTTGAGATAGATCTCGTTCTTCGGGCTGTTTGTCTGATACTCGTTGCTTGTGAGGCTGTAGCTCTCGCCGCTGTCAGTATAGAACACTGCGCCTTCCGCGACATTTCCGCTGAGCGCCTCTTCACTGACAGAACCCAGCAGCAGCGCGCGCAGGTTCACATACTTTGCGTCCTGCTCGCCGACAGACTCGTAAGCCGTCTGCACTGCAGCGTCTGTCTCGTCAGCGGAGTGGTAGACGCGGATGCCGTCGAGGCAATAGTTTGAGTCCTTGAATATATAGAGCTTCAGATAATAGTCTGTGTTGGCATTCAATCCGTCAAAACTAATCGTAGGAACATTATAGCGGGTTGTATCACTCGCGTTTTTCATTGTCACGACCATGCGTCTGCCATTCACGGTCAAAATCTGTCCGCTCTCGTCTGTAACCGCAGCCTGTACATACCCTGCAGTATCACTGGTGGTGCAGTATACGTCGATACGTGAGCCACGGAATTTGAACCAAACGGTTTTGCCGGCGTCAGCCTGATCCAAACGCGTGGTATTGCTCTCATAACCGACGGTGCTGTTTCCGGTCAACTCGTCATCATAGTAAATGCTGCTAGCGGGAACTACATTTTCCGTCGTTCTGGTCCGAATCTGATTGATCACGGTCTCGCTTTTGTTCTTGCGCACTCCGCCGAGCGTGACGGCGTTGTCCGCGCTGTCTCCGGTGGTGAGTCCGTTGCCGGATGCATAGTCCGCGATGACGGTGGTCGGCGCTTTGTCCACAAGCAGCGTATAGGTCATCTTCTCGCTGTATGTATCCGTGCCGTCTGCGATTACGTGCAGCGTATCGCCCGCCTCCAGCGTGCCATAGCCGTTGATCAAGCTGTTTGTGGCCCTGGCGTTGGAATACATCGGGTTCTCAGTTACGTAGCTGTATCCGTCCGTGCCGGGCGTGGAATTGGAAGAAAGCGCCCTCTGATACTGGCTCGGTCCGGCGGATACGTCGAACGTCTGTGTGCCGGGGCGGTAGTCATCCGTCGCGATCGCGCCATAGCGTAGATCGAGATCCTCCGCAGGCGTGACGTCCACGCGGATATCCAGAGAGGCGGGATAACGAACAGTCACATAGCCTGTGCTTCCGCTCGGAATGACAGAGATGCGATCGTCCTTCTTCAAGGTGAACTGCCCATTCTCCAGCTCCACAACAACCGGCGCAGCTGCGTCGGCATCCTCCATCTCGCCGTCATACTGCCGATACTCCGGGCGGAACTCCAGCAGCTTTGCGCTGCAGGTGGCTGGGATCAGGATCGTGCGGCAATTGCGGTTCATGTGGTTGGAGTCCAGAGACATGATCCAGGAGAGCACAGTCTCCTGCAGATGCGTGCAGAGAATCTCATTCAGAAAGTGCAGGGATGTACCGAAATACTGGGAGCCGTATTCATCCTTTTCATAAGCATACAGATTTATGATCAATTCCACTGCTTTTCGTAATGCCGTGTTCATTTGTGCACGCGTGACTCCGCTTTGATTTGCACGATCCGGGTAATCCGCTGTCATATTGTTTGCAATATTTACGGCCAAGGTTTGCGCGCTGCTGATCAAGCCACTTCGAAACAGCTCTGTTCCTCCCAAATAAAAACCAGCGAAATTCAGCGCGAAACCTGTGTTATTCCACCAGTTCGTCAGACTGATCGACCCAATTTGATCTCCAACTGCATTAATAAGCTGAGGCAGAATTCCAAGAAATGCCGGGCCGGAAAAATCCAGAAAATAGCCGAGCAAATTGCGGAACTGCACCTGATAATTATTGATAAAACGAGTTCTGTTGCTCAAAGCAGTCGAACTTTGTCCGACTTGACCGTTCCAGGCATCAGACTCCAAAAACACCTGAATCAGATTATCAATAAACTGATCCATATACCATTTTCCGCCGCCCAAAACAGAATCAACATTGCCGCCGGTCTGAATTCCGATCCAATTATATGTTTTCTTCTCGGCAACGACTGTTCCAAAATTCTGCGCCAGGCTGTCATTGCCTGCATCGCTGATTAGCTGTCGAGCTGTAATTGTATACGGCGTAACGGGTTCATTGTAAGGATAATTCGCAACAGCAGTCACGACTGGATCTGCAGAGCCATCAGATTTCTTTGCAGTTGCAATGGTTTCCAACACCGCCTGCATCCGCTCATAATAATTTTTATTCAGATTCTTGTCGCTGGTTGTCGTCCCCTGATTGGGCATATTCTTGTAATACGGCATCTGATAATCCACGCCGAGACGTTGGTGGCCAAATTGCGACGGAGAGACCTTCGGCACTGCGTCCATGGGATTGATGATGTTGTAGATATTCTTGTAATCCAGCGCATTTTCACTGGTGGAAGCCGCCTGCGGGCACTCCCAGGTGTAGGCGAAGACGTTTTTCTGCTTTGTGAGGTATGTATCGCCGTTGTCAGTCAGATAGCCCGCAACAAGATTGGCTACCGCCGCCGCGCGGGAGAAGCCCGTGACCCAGTATTTGACGTCACCGGTGATGTGGTTGTCATCGAGATACTGTCGGATGCTGCTGCAGACGGTAACAGCGGAGTTGTTAAAGCCCCAGTGGCGTCCGTTCGGCATTTCGTGCGCAGCAGAATTCGGATTGCCGATCGTGACGTTGCTTGCCCATTCGGAATCGTAGCCCGCGCCGCGGACGCCGACGGCAATGAGTGTGTAGTTCCTGTTGGTCTTACTTTCTTCGTCCCATACAGTGATCGTCTTGTGTCCAATGGTATAACCAATGGAGTCGATCGTTGGTTTTTCCGTCAAGCCAAACGTCTCTACATGCTCAAATTTGCACTGGCCGAGGAAGTTCTTTACGTTGGAATCTTTATTGCCGTATTCCGTGTTCTCCCAGGAGCCTTTTCCGGAATAGGCAGTATTGCTGACAACATTGCCGATGTTGGACGTGAAAGAAGCAAACGCAAATGCCGCAGAGCAGGCTGCAAGATGCGTGTTGTCCAGATCCGACCACAGCATGGTGGTTTTCGTTGCTTTTTCATTGATTGCAGACGGCGCAAAATAATCGTCCGTATAGTAAAACGTAGAGGTATAGTCCTCACCATCGGAATATTGGTTCCTTCCGGCGCCGGTGGTATTCTCTCCGAGGAAGTTGAACGCCTGGAACTGCAAGGTACCCACAATGGTTTCGTTCAGCGCGGGCGTTGCGGTTTTACGCTGCTCCGCCTTCGCAGCAGGCGTCAGCGTGGGCAGCAGCGCAAAAAGCTGTAACACAGCCAGCAGCAGGGCAAGTGTTTTTTTCGTAGTCTTTATCATAAGAGTATCACTCCTGTTTGGCCCGCCATGGCAGGCAATGGGGCTTTTCTAAAAACCCCCCGCGCGTTTCGCGCGGGGGTGAGGTTTGGGATGATTAAGATACAAACGGAGTACCATTTCCTGAGAATGTATTGTAGCACTCCAGCACATTCTGGTTCGGATCCAGAAAATCCTCCACATTATCGAAAAGGCCCAGATCCATGCCCTTACAAACTGTGGTATCGGGAAAGATAACGATATTGCTGTCTACGAACGCGCAATTCGTGTTATCAAGGTACCCGGCATAGACTCCATGATCTTTATCCACCACGCAGCCGCTGGCAACATGTTCAACCATTATGAAGCTTTCTGCATAAGCCATCGGCTTTTGATAGATTTTCTTCATTGCAATTCACCTCTTTACTCAGTTTCCGAAGAGCCGCGCAATGCTGCCAAAAAGGTTGGAAACAAAGTTGGACATAATCTGCTGCAGAATGCTTACGATACTTCCGCTCGGCGTCGGCTCGGGAGTCGCGGAAGGTTCTGCGCTCGGCACCGGGGTCGGTGTCGGAGCAGGTGTCTCGGCAGGCTCTTCAGCAACCGCCTCCGGATCAACGCCGCTGTTCATCGCCATGCGTACGGTACGCAGCGTTACCGGTGCAAACAATGCCTTGGCTGCCTGAGCATCCTTCAGCTGTTCTACGCCGGTGATCTTCAGGTTGGTCAGAGAAATGATATTTCCTTCTCCGCTGTTGTTGTAGATCGTGACGCTGCCGCTGGCGGGAATGCGCACGGGGTAGTACATATCCACAACAGAGGTAACCTGCGTCGGAGCGCCGTTGATGTTCACAGTTCCGCTTCCGGTCTTAGGCGCGCTCATACCGATATAAACATGCGCGGTGCTCATCTTGTCGGTATCAAGCTGGAAGGTCACTGCCTGGCCATTGTCAAGATAGATCTCATTTTTCGGACTGTTGGCTTTGTAGGCATCAAATACCGTCTCATACACTGCCGTTGTTCCGCCATTGCCATCGGACGTCGTCGTCACAACATGATCTGCATCATCGACAAACAGCACACCGGAGATGGATGTGATTTCCGGCTGCGCAACGTCGAATTTTCCGGCGTCAATGTCATTGAGCATCAGACCGCGCATATTGAGATAGTGTGCGTTGGCCTCGTTGGTGCCGGAAAGCAGAGCTGCGTCAGTAGCACCGTAAACGCGGATGCCATCCAGCTGATACTTTGCGCCTTTCATTGCATAAACCTGGACGGTATAGGTACCAACCGAATCGAGCTCAAAGTGCAGCGACGGAACATTGTAATAGTTTTCGGCAGAGTAATTGCGCATGGTCTTTGCAGCACCCTGCATATTTGCCTTGATGCAGGCAGCCTCGCCGCTGCCGCGATAGACCGCCGCCTGGACATAGCCGCCCTCACTGTGCGTGGTGCAATAGATGTCGATGGCTTTGCCATAGAAGGTGTAGTAATATTTGATCGCCGTATCGCTGGAATCCACTCTAACGGCGCTCTTGCTGCCGGTCACATCCGTGGCATTGATGCCCTCGTTATAGCCGTAGCCTGCGCCAACCGTGAGCTTCTGAGCAGCAAGCTCATCATCAAAATAGATGTTACTGGCAGGGATGACCGTGACGTCCATATTGCCGTTTGCACCGTCCTCAGCGTGGACGCCATTGATTTTTGCGGTATCCAGCTCGCTGTAGGCGGTGTTGATGACCGCAGAATGATTGCTTCCAATGGAGGCCGGCTTCTGCGCCTGCGTGCGGAGCTGGTAGACCGCCTCGCTGTCGCTCGTTCTGGAGAACTGACCATTATTCTCTGTTGCGTTCGTAATGCCGCCATCGGGAACATTCGTGGCCAGAATCAGCTTCGCGTTGAAGTCGGCAAGATAGGTATAACCGGTCTTGGGAACATTCAGCGTCGGAGAAGCGATGGTCAGTACGGCTTCATTGCCGCTGTAAACGCCGGCTTCCATATTGGATGCGATGTTCGTGTTATACTTTTTCGGCTGGAGGCCTGTAATCTTCATCACGAGCTTGTAGCCGTCAAGATGTCCGGCGTAGATGTGGTTTTCCACCCAGCTGTAGCCGCTGAAGGAGACCAGACCACTGGCGGGAACCGCCTGGTTCGTGAGAATCTCATAAGTCTCACGGGTTGGATCCTCCGCGACAGTGTAGGTCGAGGTCGTCCCTTCCACCAGTGTGGCCTTGATCGGCACATAGGAGACCGAGTAGCTGGCGTTGGAGACGTCAAAGTTCTCCGTATTGATCTGATCCTTCAGCGCAGCGGTCGCGTCCAGCGTGATGGAGGAATCAGAGGAATACATCTCCACCGTCTTGGTGACCATCTGCTCGAAAGCGTCAATCAGCGTCTGCTGGTTGGAGGCCATGCGGTAATACTGGTTGACGTCAGAGGCCGGATCATGGCGAACAGAGCTCACCGCGTCCTGATAATTCCCCTGGAAGATATAGTGTCCTTGCTGATCTTTTGCCCCGACCAGCCAGTTGCGATCAATGTAATCGGTCGCGGCGGGGTAGTTGGAGGACGTGACGGACATGTAGTCATAGATCGTGTCGGTCTCCGTCTCACCGTAGTACGCGTCGTTGTTCGGGCGCCACTGCCGCTTGAGATAATAATAATAGCCGTCTGTCTCGTTGGGCGTCAGCGTTCTCATCCAGCCGTCTTCATACTCCAGGTCAGAGTTGGCTCTGGAGAGCACATGTTTGCCGTCCAGCGGCACATAGGTCAGCGGGTTCATATCGGATTCACTGAACACGCCGATGGTGAAGAGCATGGTATTGCGCTCGCCGGACAGATTGTTCTTGATCTCGCTCGCTTTGCGGACAACGTCATTGGCCTCGGCGTACTGGTCAATGTAAGCGGTATCGCCGGGGCGTCCGTCGGTGAACATGATGACGACGCTGTTGCGGTTCTGATCCTCAGCCGTGCGGTTCTGCAGAATGTTCAGCGCCATATCCAGACCGGTCTCCGGCTGGGTGCCGCCGTTGGCGGTGACAGCCGCGATCGCCGTCTCGACCTGCGCACTCACAGAGCCATCCACCTGCGCCGGAACCAGAGAATTCTGATACTGTGTCGGAGTAATGCTGTTGCTGTAACCGATGCCGTTGTAGTTCACACCATCCGGGAAGAGATAGCTCTGGTTGTGAGCTGTTGTCGTGGTATAATTGCTCAAACTGGTCCAGCTGGTTTGGGTCAGGATCTCAGTGTTGTTGCTGCTGTTGTTTGCCTCGGCAAAGCCGACGATGGCCACGCGGTTATCCACATATTCACCGTCGCTGTTTTTCTCGTTCGCCAGTCTGGTGGCAAAGGCGGTCAGCGCATCCTTCAGCGCAGCCAGGCGGGTTGTGGTGCCGTTGCTCTCCGCCGGTCTGTACAGGCCGGTATAGAGCATGCGGGTGCCGGCTTCCTTGGTGGTGGTCGCATTGCCGGAAGCGTCGCAGTATTCCGTGCTCAGCAGGTTGCCGGTGGCGTCCGTGGTCGCAATCGTGTGCACCTCGCCGTTGATGTCGCGGTAACAGAGCTTGGTATAGCCCACATGGCGCTTGTACATCGGGTAATTGATGTACATACCTGCCTTGATACTGGCAATGCCAAGATCGACACCGGCGTATGTGTAGCAGGTGTCCACCGGCACGTTCGTTCCGAAAAGGGACTGGTTTGCCGAGGCAACTGCCTTGACCGCCGCGTTCGCCGTGTCGTACAGGGTCTGCCCTTCCGTATAGGGGTTATGGATATCCAGCAGATCACTCTGGAACACCGGATAGTAATAGGGATTATCCGGATAGCGGAAGTACTGATCCGTGCCATTTGCGTCCGTATAGTGGAAGCGGATCGAATACATCAGCAGCTGGCCGGCCACCTCCACGGTGATCGGTCGATAGACAACCTTTCCGGTTGAAGAATCACGGAAATAGTACTGGTTGGCAACACTGAAACCCTGCTCCGTATTCCCCTGGAACCAGCGAATGCCATTCTCGGACTCGTTGATGACATTTTCAACCCACTTCGTGTTCGGCGCAAAGTACTGATAGAGATAGCCCTGCACCGCATAGACGCGGTACATGCGGCCGTCGGCGCCGCGAGTGTAAAACTGATCTTCAGCGACATTTTCCAGCGTGATGTTGCCGTTGACACGCTCATAGTTGACCGCCATGTCATTTTCGTTCATGGAGCCGGACTGGTCCACCACGATAACGAAGTCCGTGGGATCCTTCTGCAGAACAGTCTGCTTCGTGGCGTCCGCGGCGGCATAGCTCTCGAGCGTCAGATCATAGGTGCCTGCCGTGTTCTCGTCCAGCAGCTTCTTCAGCCGCAGGCCGGCATTGCCGTTATCAATTTGGTCTACGCCGATCACAGCCTCGCCGGGGTTGGAGATCGTCGCGCCGCTGTCAGTTGTGAACGTAATCGGCTGTGCAGCAGGAATGTCCAGCGGATAGGCTTCCTCCGGGAGCGTCTGTGCTGCAGCGTTTTTCTTATAATATAATGTTCCTGGCCACGAGCGAGTGTTAGTATTATTCACAACCTCACGCGTCATATAAACCTTCAGGTTTGCATCCATGTAGAACATGGCCAGCTTTCTTGCGTATGCACCTGTACCTTGTCTAAGATTACGATAATATCGAGCGTTTTTTGACGCGGGATATAAGTGGCTTATAGAACTATTATATGCGCCATTGTCTGTACCATTGGTTTGTCCATCCCACTTGTTGTTTCTTTTCACAAAGAAGCCAAAAGGCCATATTACAGTACCCGTTTTCGCTTCCAACCCCTGTGCATTTATCTGCTCAATATAACCATGGCTCAAAGCATCTGCATAACTAGATTCGTTTGTTACCTTATGCAAAGTTGCATAAGAATCATTCGTATAATAGAAAACCTGAACTTTGTAGTATGCGGTATTGTCTTCATACTTCTCATACCACACGTTATAGTAGAGCTGACGGGGACTTCCAAATGCATCAAGATGATACATTACCTTTTTATCAGTAGTAGACTCATGGAGTGTGTTGCCATAACTTTTATATCCGGCAGATGTACTCGTATTATGCGTGCCATCCTGATAGACTACTCTATATAAGTTTCGATCATTCTCTGCGACAGAACCACTACCATATGGCCGCGCATCAACTTGCCATGGGTCTGTCTCAGTCTGTACGGGGAATACATAGTTTGCATTAGCGTCGGGCTTGATATAAAGTCCTGTGCTTCCTTCTTCCACAACAGCGTCATCAGGATGACTTGCAGTCCATGCTTGAACCTGTGCAATCGTCCAGCCGGTCTGCCCTTCTGCGTTGGCCTCGACGTAAATCTCATCACCGATCGTGATCTCATTCGCCGCCAGCGCAAACATCGGCAGCAGCGAGAAGACCATGACGAGACACAGAACAAGGCTTAAAAGTCTTTTCTTCATTCTTTCCGTTTCCTTTCTTAATGAGTTTTTGGGGTGCGATCTATTCTAAAAAGCAAACACTTATTTGCTCTCGAAAAAAGATACCAAACGCACCAGCTGCTACACTGGTGTGTAAAATAGAATTGTGTCGGGGGCAGACGCGACGCCCGATTGCACAAACGCCGCGCCCTTAATTCTGTGCGGTGATGGTTGCTGACACGCACCGCCAGATCGCCTGCCGACCGGTTGCTGACAGTCGGCACGCCCCCAAACGATAAAAGCGGCTGAAAGGATACCGCTTGTATCCAAAACAAAAGCACGCACGAGAAAGTGCGCGAAAATGTGT
>CAZLPA010000027.1:0-10661 GCA_964561295.1 uncultured Candidatus Saccharibacteria bacterium
CTCAGTTTGGGGTCCGTTCCCACGCGTTACTCAGCCGTCCGCCGCTCGTCAGCGGCTTCACTGTTCCCTCGAATCTCTCCACTTGCACTTTGGCCAAGTGTGTCAAGGAAACGGTGAAGCCCTGTTACCGCTCGACTTGCATGTATTAGGCACGCCGCCAGCATTCATCCTGAGCCAGGATCAAACTCTCCATTAAAGTTTGAACTCATAGTTCATAAAATAAAACTGACGATGATTAATTGCACAACTAAATTGTTAAATTATTTCTAAAGACTACTAAAATAAGTTCTCGCAGCTTTAGACTGATATTATCTTATCGCATACCAGTATTTTTGTCAAGACTTTTTTGAAGAATTTTCTTTCCTTTTGCGAGTAGGCAAGACCCACCAGAAAATTAAAATACCACCTAAAGCAACGATTAATATAATGCACCATAAAAAATCCCCGTCGGTATTTTTCCTTTTGGAAATACTAGCTGGCGGGATAAAAGTATCGGCAGGAGTTTCGGATTCTTCATTTTTTTCAGTAGATGATTCAAGGTTAGATGAATTTACCGTTGTTACTGCAATTGGTGCTCCTTGCAATTCTGATTTCTGATAATTAGCCATGGTAATAATATGGCTATCAGTGGTTGGCGCAATTTCATTGCTACTTTCTTCAGTTGATAAATCTTCTGCGGGATTTGATTCTTCTGTTTCTTCTGGCTCTCTTGGTTCTGGTTCTTCATCGGCATTAACTGCTACAGATGGCGTTTGGTCCTTGATTACTGGCATATCTTCGCCCGGTATAAATGGTAAAAAATAGAAATTGGTTGTCTCGTCAAAGACCATTCGGCATTCCATTCCCTCTTCAAAAAGCGGAGACTTGATGCAACTATCATAACCGTGCGCACCGTAAGCACTAGTGTTTTCACCCTCCATAGCAAAGAAAATAAGATGTGGTTCCCTAAGTAAGGCATCGGCATGTTCAATTTGAATTTCTACTTCCTGATTGGGTGGGAACCAACCTGTACCATTAGTATTAGCATCACCAGAAAATAGATAATACATTTCTTGAGTATAATTGTTCGCTTTGGCATAATAATTATTAAAAATTCTGGGTTCTTCTGAGAACCAAGCAATAAAAATTTCATCCAGGGCGGCTCGGTCTTCTTCCCCCATCATCCGCATCATGGGGTCCTCATCATGAAATAGCACTCGGATGGTAGAGTTAGTAGGATTAATTGCGGTTATCATAAGGATCATGCTGCTAAAACCTTCCAGGGCGCTATATTGACCACCTTGATCTAATAAACTAAAACGATAATCCTCCTCACACATAAAATCGCCTTGGCATAGCGAGTTAACTTCTGCGTCAGTAGTAGTTTTTAGCTCAATAAGTTCTGGAATAGTCCAAAAATCCTTTGATGATGAACTTTCGGCAAATGTTGGGGTAGCAAAGCTTAAATTACCAATCAACATTAAAGTTGTTGTTAGAAAAAGTAATTTCTTTTTCATATACTCCTTTCAATTATTTTGCTGGAGTATATGTGCAGAGCCCCTAAAAATGCAACCCCCTACCTAAAAGATTATAGTGCCTAGGCTTAATTAGCTGTTTCTGACTCGCTTAAATCTTCTTCTGGCAAAACAATCCCGATTGAAGCCACAGTATCACCGTCACCCATGCGCATAATGCGAACACCTTGAGTAGCACGACCAAGAGTTGGGATTTCTTTCATGGCCACGCGGATGGCTTGACCTTTGGTGGACATCATGATAACTTCCTTAGCGAGTGGGTCGAGCGTGTGGACAGCGACAATAGGACCAGTCTTATCGGTAACGGCGGCGACTTTAATACCAACACCACCACGCTTATGCGGTGGGAAGTTAGAAACAAGTGTGGCCTTGCCATAACCATTAGCCGAAACAGCGATAAGTTTTTGCCCGGGGTCAGTAATAACATCCATGCCTACGATTTCGTCTTTTGGACGAAGTCGCATACCGCGAACACCCATAGCGGAGCGACCCATAACACGAACTTCTTTTTCGTTAAACCTGGTAGCTTGACCAGCAGAAGTAGAAATTACAATGTCATTTTCACCGGTAGTTTCTTTAACCCATCTAAGCTCGTCGCCAGAATCTAGTTTAATTGCAATTAAACCATTGCTACGGACATTAAAGAAGTCTTTGATGGCAGATTTTTTGATGGTGCCCTTCTTAGTAGCCATAAAGAGATATCCATCTGCGCTAGCATCACCTTGTTTAATGATGGCGGTGATTTTCTCTTCTGGGTGCATGTTTAACATATTGACTGCCGCTGTACCCTTAGCGGCGAGAGAAGCTTGTGGGACTTCATAGGCCTTAGCGCGGAAAAGACGACCTTGATTAGTAAAGAACAGCAAATAGTCATGTGAATTGGCAGTAAGAATTTGAGCAATTACATCTTCTTCTTTGGTAGTCATGCCACGTTTACCTTTGCCACCACGGTTCTGACGACGGAAGTCGGCCTGAGGAACACGTTTCATGTAGTTTTCAGTGGTCAGCAGAATAACACTCTCTTCTTCTGGAATAAGTTCTTCTTCAGAAAACTTCCCGACTTCATGGTTAATAATTTTGGAACGGCGTGGATCATCATATTTTTCTTTAATGGCGAGAAGTTCTTCTTTAACAACTCTTAAAACTTCGTTCTCATCGGCGAGAATAGCTTCAAGTTTCTTAATTAATTCGTGAAGCTGCTTCAGCTCGTCTTCAATTTTATCACGTTCAAGACCTTGGAGGCGGCGAAGCTGCATTTGCAAAATAGCATTGGCCTGAATCTCAGAAAGACCGAAGCGCGACATAAGTTGTTTATCGGCGTCATCATAGGAGGCCCGAATCACCTTGATAACCTCATCGATATTATCTAGGGCAATCTTCAAGCCTTCCAAAATATGGGCACGTTCTTTAGCTTTTCTTAAATCAAACTCAGTGCGACGACGAATGACTTTTTGGCGATGTTTGATAAACTCCGCTAAGATTTCCTTTAGGCCAAGAATGCGTGGCTGAATGCCGTCTACCAAAGCTAGCATATTGTAATGAAAAGCGGTTTGGAGTGGCGTAAGCTTATAAAGTTGATTTAAAATCTTTTTGGGGAAGGCATCTTTCTTAAGTTCAACGACAACACGAACTTTGCCACGGGCGGATTCATCCCTGGCGTCCGCAATATGATCAAGCTTCTTAGACAATACAAGATCGCGAACTTTTTCAATAAAATCTTCTTTACTCATGCCATAAGGCACTTCCGTAATTACGATGTTATAGCGACCATTTTTGCGTTCTTCAATATTAGCGACAGCGCGAATTACAACAGAGCCTTTACCAGTAGCGTAAGCTTGCTTCATTGGAGCGCCACCGTAAACCTCGGCGCCGGTTGGAAAATCTGGACCCTTAACATATTTCATGAGCCCCTCAAGGCTAATCTCTGGGTTGTCAATCTGTGCAATGGTGGCATCTACAAGTTCACCAAGATTGTGTGGTGGAATATTGGTCGCCATACCGACGGCGATACCCATCTGACCGTTCAAGAGAATGTTAGGCACGGCAGACGGTAGAACTGACGGCTCTTTCTCGGTACCATCAAAGTTATCACGAAAATCAACGGTTTCCTTTTCAATGTCAGCAAGAAGTTCGGCGCCTACTTTATCAAGACGAGCCTCAGTGTAACGAGAGGCAGCCGGTTCATCGCCATCCATGGAGCCGAAATTACCTTGACCTTCTACCAAGGTGTACCGCATCTTCCAAGGTTGAGCTAAGTTTACCATTGCATCATAAATGGATGAGTCCCCGTGAGGATGATATTTGCCCATAACTTCGCCAACAATACGAGCGGATTTAACAGTGGCATGAGGAGCCTTCCAGCCGTTCTTGTTCATGGCATATAATATGCGGCGGTTAACCGGTTTTAAGCCATCGCGAACGTCTGGCAAGGCACGGTCAACGATAACAGAAAGTGAATAACGGAGGAAATAATCTTCCATCGTGTTCTCAACGGTGCGGATCTCGATACCAGTCTCTGGTGCATTGTTAATCTTGTCGTTATTTTCTTCCATAGTTCCTCCTTAGAAATCCAAATCATCAAGATCAACGGATGCTGCTCTTGCCTGAATAAAGTTTTTACGAAGTTCAGCCTGGTCGCCCATGAGCTTACTAAAGATGGCGTCAGCCTTCTCGGCATCTTCTATGTTTACTCTAACCAGAATGCGGTTTGCTGGATTCATTGTAGTTTCCCAAAGTTGCGCGGCGTCCATTTCGCCAAGGCCCTTAAAGCGTTGCTGCGCAGTGTAACCAGCTTGTTTGAAACGTTCAGCGGTTTCGTCAACGGCCGTACCGGCAGCTTTACGCTCAGCGATTTTTTTGGTTAAGGTATCTTCTAGGGCTTGTTCGTCATAAATATAGTCAATCTTGCGACCATTACCAGTGCCTTTGATGAGGCCGAAGAGTGGCGGTTTGGCAAGGTAGACATGCCCCGCCTTAATCACATCCGGCATATAACGGAAGAAGAATGTGAGTAAGAGTGTAGAAATATGCGAGCCGTCAACATCAGCATCGGTCATGAAGACAATTTTATGATATCTGAGACCATCAATGTTAAATTGGTCTCCAATACCTACGCCAAGCCCCTTAATAAGTGAGACGAGCTCAGCGTTAGCCAACATCTTGTCAAGACGAGCGCGTTCAGTGTTTAAAACCTTACCACGGAGGGGTAAGATGGCTTGGATACGAGAGTCACGTCCTTCCTTAGCGGAACCAGCAGCAGAGTTACCCTCTACTATAAATAATTCACATTCTTCGGCATTGCGCGAGGAACAGTCTGCTAATTTAGATGGGAGATTAAGTCCCTCAAAAGCGCCCTTTCTGATGACATTATCTCTTGCGGCACGGGCAGCCTTGCGTGCACGAGCGGCCAAAGTGGCTTTACCAACGATTTTTTTAGCAATGGCAGGATTTTCCTCTAGATAGTATCCGAAGTATTCGGTCATAACCTTGTCAACATAACCACGAACTTCTGGATTACCAAGTTTATTCTTGGTTTGTCCTTCAAACTGCGGATCTGGGAGTTTAACTAAAATGACTGCGGTAAGACCTTCTTTAATATCGTCTCCTGTGAGATTATCTTCCTTCTCCTTAAGCAAGCCGTTTTTGCGAGCATAATCGTTGATGGTACGATTGAGCCCAGTACGAAACCCAACTACATGCATGCCGCCGTCCGGGGTAAGAACGTTGTTAGCAAAAGGTTTCATGATCTCGGCATATGTATCGTTGTACTGAAGGGCAATTTCCACCCCCGTATCGCCAACTTGTTTCTCTACGTAAAAGATATCGTCTGAAAGAAGCTCTTTGCCATTATTAAGGCGTTTAACATAGCTCTTGATCCCGCCTTCGAAATAGAAAGCCTCATGCGCGTTAGTACGCTCATCTGTAACGGTAATTAATATGCCTTTAGTAAGATAAGCCTGGTGACGAGCATAGCTGGAAACCCAATCATAATCAAATGTAGTAGTTTCTTTAAAAATAGTAGGATCCGGATAAAAAGTAATAGATGTGCCGTGCTCACGTGGCGCACCGCTGGTGATCTTGAGGTCCATGATAGGCTTGCCAGTGTCAAATTCGATATGATGGGTTTTGCCGTCTCGATATACCTCTGCAATCATGTGCGTAGATAAAGCATTTACAACGGACGAGCCGACACCGTGGAGCCCAGATGAAACTTTATAGCCACCATCACCGAACTTACCGCCAGCGTGGAGCACCGTAAGAACGGTCTCGAGGGTAGATTTATGAGTCTTAGGGTGGATATCCACTGGGATACCGCGTCCATTGTCATCAACTCTTACGCCGCCATCTTTTAGGATGGTAATGTCGATTCTGTTGGCAAAGCCGGCGATTGCTTCATCAATAGAGTTATCAGCAATTTCTTTAACTAGATGGTGTAAACCATCATAACCGGTAGAGCCAATGTACATACCTGGGCGTAAACGTACCGGCTCAAGCCCCTCAAGCACCCGAATTTCTGATGAATCATAAGCTTCCGCTTTTTCGGCCATTTTCATACCTCATCTTAAATATTCTTTCTCTATTATACACCTTAGAGAGATATTTTTCAAGAGGATGAAGCTCTAGCTAGCGTAAACGAAGAGTAACTTCCTCTGGTTGCTCTGGCTGTTTTGGTTGCTCTGGCTGTTCGATTGGTGGAGATACAGGCGACGAGGTGGGGGCAGGATTAGTGGTAGGCTTTTGAGAGAGCCAGCCATCTAGAAAACCTTTATCCTTTGGCGGTGTTTTCCAGCGTTCATTGATTTCTTTTTCGACTTCGGCGCGAGTTTTAGCGTATTTGGTAGCAGAGTAAGTTTTAAGACTTTCCATTAGGTTATCATTTGGTTCGCCCATTGGAGCTGGAAGATTCATTGTAAAGGCGCTTGACGGCATGCCGAACATCATGACTTTGCAAACTGCAGCATGATTGGGGGTTTTAGTAAGGTCTTCAGCCGTAAAAGTGGGTGTAAAGGCCTTGACCATTAAATCGGCATCTGTAACACCTACGCGACCGCAGATAATAGTACCTACGTTGCCCAAGAGTGCTTCCCTAATTTTATCAGTGAGCTGTGTCATAAACTGATTGGCAACAATAAGATTAAGACGATATTTACGAGCTTCGGAGAGAATGGACTCAAAACTTTCAGTGGCAAAGTTTTGAAACTCATCCACGTAGAGGCAAAAATCTTGTCGCTGATCTTCAGGAATATCCTGACGGCTCATGGCGGCCTGTTGGAATTTCATGACAAAAATCATACCAAGGAGGTTGGCATTTATGTCACCAAGTCGGCCTTTGGAGAGATTAACCAAGAAAATCTTCTTATTATCCATAATTTCGCGAATATTAAAACCAGATTTAACTTGGCCAAGGGTGTTACGCATAATAGTGTTGGAAATGAATGGCCCCCATTTTGAAGCGAACCAGGTGATGACCTCACCAGCATCATTACTCTTTTGCGAGGCTGGAAATTCTTTGGTCCAATAGTCATAAACTGCTTTGTCGGTGACATATTTAAGTTTTGACTTTACAAATTCCGGATCAGTAAAGCATTGCGGAATGTCAATGAAGGTTGCGCCCGCTGGGTCGGACATGAGGAGTAAAGCTGCGTTTCTAAACATATGTTGGCCTCTAGGGCCGAAGAATCCTTGATTTGAAGGATCAAAGAGGCTCTGGAGCATTGAAATACCTTCTTGAACAATAAAATCTTTTTGATCTTCAGATGTATATTCAAACATATTCATCCCTACTGGATGTTCAATGTCTGCTGGGTCAAAATAGATTACATCATCGATGCGCTCTTCTGGTACACGCTTCAAGAGTGCCTCTACTGCGTCTCCGTGAGGGTCGATGAAAGCGAAGCCGCGACCGTCACACATATCCTGAAAGGCAATGTTCTCAAGGAAAACAGATTTACCCATACCAGTTTGGCCAATGACGTACATATGACGGCGACGATCGTCATCGTCTAGATAAATCGCTTTCTTGGCGCCGCGGAACTCATTGGTACCTAAGAATACTCCCTCTGTAACCAAGCGGGCTGGGCCATCGACTTGTTTGGTCAACTGCCGTTCGACCTGAGAATTTGGAATAGCATTTTGCTCTGGCAGATGGAAGATGGATGCCAACTCGATACTGTTTAGAATATTGGAGCGAACTTTTAGCGGAAAGAAACGGAAAGTGTAATCAACTGTAAGCTTTTTGGGGTCTTTAAAGATATTGACTTTAAAACCATTAAACTCTGGAGAATCAAATTGAGAAAAGGCAGAGACAATACCGCCGACAAGTGCATCAGAACGAGCTTTAGTATCAGAACTTGCGACAATGCGTATAAGGGTTTCAAAGCCAGGATAACGCATTTTGTTGACGATGGCAGTAATCTCGTCTTGTTTAACACTGGTCATTGTAGTCGTTTCGGTTGATTTCTCATGTTCGGATGGTACTTCCCATGGAGCTTTGATAAGATCCATGGCTAGTTCGCCAATACTGGCGCCGCCAATTTTTGTTTTTTTCCCCTTTTGAATGCTTTCTATATATTCTTTGGCTGGATTGGCCCAATTTTTTTGTGCAGGACGGAATAAAACTTGTACGGCAGCACCTTCATCTTTATTCACACTAGAGAGTGCGTTAAGAATAGCCATTGACGCATCGTGTTTGGTGTCTTCGTAGGTTGCTAGGGGTAAGTAAAATTCTTTATTAAGGGTGAGTTCTGCGCCAGAAACCGCTTCAACTGAGCCGTGTGGGGCAAAAATATTCTCTTCTCTTTTTTCTTCAATACGTGCCGTAGGATAGGCTGATTGAATAGATTGTCTAACTGTCTCTGTTAAGACAGCAGGGACGATGGCGTAATACCTGATAAACCCATCTTTAGCGATGATTTCAAACGAGAAATGACGTTGGCCATAAAGTTTAGTTTTGATGCCTTTGGTAAGCGTTGAGGCTAAGATAGAGTACATGATTTGAGCTTTAGAAATAGCTTCATTAGTAATGTCACGTTTATCTCTCCCGTTGGCCTCAATGTCGTCAGTGGTAGGTGGTAGATGGATTAAGAGCGGTACCATCTTAAGACCACGCTCATATTTTTTAGCTTTCCTGAGTTTAGATGTTCTAGAGGCAATAATGATTGAAAAAATAATTAGAAGTGATGCTACAAGAATTATCGCTACCACCCAAGGCTCAATCATGCCGCTAATTCCCTATTATAAGAGTTTTTAAGGTGGCTACCTAGCATGCCTGGTTTGTCGCTTGTGCCACGAACTTCAGCGTAAAAATCCGCAGCGTTACCCGTCTGGCTAAACTTCTTAATGGCGTGATCAATCTCAAAAAGAGCACCTTTGTTAATGCGGTCGCCATCAGTGCGAATTAGTTTTTCATTAAAGACTGGGGCGCTTGTGGCTTCAGGTTCAGGCAAGGATGGCTCTGCAATCGGTGGCAAGTCGATATCTATAATCTCACCTATTTTAGTTTGATCATCGGCCTGGAATTGACGTGGGCTATCTGGAATGTTTTCTGCTGAAATAACTGCACGGTTGCCGACGGACTGATGATGGCGCTCTACAGAATTTGGTGCCCAAGATGTGGCATTATTAGAAAGATCGAGATTATTCTCTGGCTCAAATGAGTTTTCTAGCGGAGATACGTTACCTGCTCCTGCAGTAAAAAAGTCTTGCTCCAAATTGCCTGCATCCCTATTTCGGCTTTTATAATCCATATGCTTATATTATCATATTTAAACGCGTTTCGCCACTAGAAATTCTGCTAAAATTAGAAAAATAATGATTAAGCCAATCGTCCAAAAATTGATTGCGCCAAAAGAACGTGCCATAAGCAGCATTATGGGCCCGAAAGAGATAACTGCGGAATAAAGATAATCTTTGCTGCGAAATGTTTCTTTCTTAAACGCAAGCCGACAAAAAGTCTGCATAGCAAGGGCAAAGATGCCAAAGATAGATATATATAATGTTGTAAAAAATAATAAAACACCGAATGGCCCAATCTCCATCGGTGATGTAAAAAGCAAAATTAGTATTAAAGCTGCGAGTCCAATAATACTTATAATTGATATAACTCGGTTATGCTTCATAACTTTTATTATACCATGTCTAGTTCAGTCCCCCAAGGCCATTTTGCCCCCTATTTTGGAGAAAGCGGGGGGTTATCCGGTGCTAAAAATCACAACTATTGACCGCAACCCCGTCCGCTTCTTTTTTTTGACCGCTTCACGCAGAGGTGAAGCATAGATCCTTGCTACCCTTTTCTCTCATTCTGGTTTATGGTATTTTGAATGTGCTAATGAAAGATTTGGTTGCGCGCTCGACGCTCTTTGGCGGAGCTCTAGGTAATTCCTATATTTGTAATTTATGGCTAGAAATTACCTTTTCGCCCGCCAAAGGATCTATGGTTTATGTCTTGTTTTTGGTTTGCCCTTTTTCATGTTTATCCTTTTAGTGTTTGTTTTAGTCATCTCGACTACTTTCATACTATCATAGAAAACGATAAAAAGCAATAGATTTATTCAGTTATTTTAGAGTATTTTTTACAACATTTACTCTAGAATTACCCTGTTCAAAAAAGTTATACTAATTGTTGTGTTTTTTACAACATTTAGCCAATTTTGATTTAAAAAGCACGGAAAAAATCGCCTTTCGGCGATTAGTGGCTACAATGTGGTGGAGCTGCCGGATACTGCCTCCGGGTCCGAATTGCCACATGGACATTATTCTACGCGTGTAGTTTCCTGTTTTGTCTTGGCAAATATCATTAGCTGCAGAAAACAAAACTAATGAATGCCATGGTTGATTTTCGTGCTATTTGTCACCACTCAAATAGTCTTATTCTCGTTGTATGATAATTCCCGCCTTACGAGACCTATGACGAGAACCAGCTTAAAATTAATTAAGCATAGGCTGGCATGTACATGACATGCGCAGTTTTAGTGTCTTTTGCACTTAATTCAATACTTACGGTATTTAATCGACGCGCTTAATGTCTGTTAACAATACGTCTAAGCTTTGTCAGCCCCAACTGGTTATAGTATATCATATTTACGGTAGTCTAGCAATAGAAGAAGACCGGTAACTGCGAGGAAAACCGGTCTTCTAAGTAGAGTGTGG
>CAZLPA010000028.1:0-9453 GCA_964561295.1 uncultured Candidatus Saccharibacteria bacterium
GCAACCTCGAAGTTAACAGCTTCTTGCTCCACCATTGAGCTACAGGGGAATACCTCTATTATAGCATATTTTCGTATTTTGTGGTAAAATTAGAGAAGTAATTTTTGCGTCCCTACGCATTTAAACACAGAAAGGAGAGCTATGGAAGAAAAGACGATTCAAATTGCGGGGTCCATCACTGTAGACGAACTTGCCACTGCGCTCGGCCTTTCCGTGACCGAACTCATCGGCACCCTTTTTAAAAATGGCATCGTCGCTACCATTAATCAAAGACTTGATTTTGAGACGGCCTCCATTATTATTGACGAGCTAGGCCTCAAAAATGTCAAACTTGAGCGCAAAAACACTGCCACTAAAACTTCTGATATCCGTCACGAACTTTCAGATAAGGCCGTTAGCCGCCCACCCGTAGTAGCTGTTATGGGCCACGTCGATCATGGCAAAACCACTCTTCTTGACACACTTCTCCATAAGAAAACCGTTGAGGCTGAAGCCGGTGGTATCACTCAACACATTTCGGCATACCAGTTAAAACATGGTGATAGAATTATTACGTTTCTTGATACACCAGGTCATGAGGCCTTTGCGGCTATACGCCAGCATGGCGCTATGCTTACTGATATTGTCGTAATCGTAGTGGCTGCCGATGATGGAGTTAAGCCACAAACTATCGAAGCTATCAACTTTGCCAAAACCGCCAACGCCAAGATCATTGTGGCCATTAACAAAATCGATCGCGAAGGTGCCGATATTGACCGCACCAAGGCCGATTTATCTAACCACGGCCTCCAGCCTGAAGAATGGGGCGGAGACATTACTATGGTACCAATTTCAGCTAAACTTGGCACTAATCTCGACCAACTTCTTGATATGATTCTTTTGACTGCAGACATTGAAGAACTCAAAGCCGATATTGATATACCGGCCGAAGGCCTCGTCATCGAATCACATATGGAAACTGGCAGGGGCTCAGTTGTTAACTTGCTTGTCACGGGCGGGGAACTAAAGACTGGTGAGTTTGTTGTGGCTGGCTCTACTTACGGTAAAGTCCGCACTATGTTGGACTGGAAAGGTAGACCGAAAGGCAAAGCTACACCCTCTACTCCAGTTACAATTACTGGCTTTAAGGAACTTCCAAACTTTGGCGATCGCTTCGTAGAGGTGTCGGATGAAAAAACTGCCCGCAAGATGGCGCTCCTTAACGCGCAAGCTATTGCCAACGAAACAGCCTCTGCCAATGTTACTTCTTCAGATCTACTCCGTATGATGAATGTTGCCGATAACTCTAAAATTTTCAATGTTATCATTAAGGGAGACGTGCTTGGTTCGGTTACATCAGTTGTAGACTCTCTCAAAATGATTGACACTCATGGCGAAATCACCCTTAATATTGTCTCCACTGGCGTTGGCGATATCAACGAAAATGATGTCTACATGGCCGCCGGCGGGAACACAGTTATCTATGGTTTTAATGTCTCGGTCCCAATCAATATTTCTAAGATGGCGGCGCGCGACAGTGTTCCAATCCGAACTTACCGTGTTATTTATGAGCTCCTAGACGACGCTAAACACGAAATGGAGAACCTTCTCGATGCCGAAATCGTCGAAGAGGATAAGGGCGAAATGAAAGTTCTTGGCGTATTTCGTACTGAAAAAACCTCTATCATTGGTGGTGGCGAAGTCTTAAAAGGTGACGTGAGACCCACCTATCTTGCTCGTGTGATTCGCAACAAAGAATACATTGGTGAAGTTGAGGTAACTTCTGTCCAGAAGGAGAAAATGGATGTTAAGGAGCTTGTTGCTGGCGAGACCGGCGGTCTTGCCCTTAAAACCAAACAGAGAATTGAACTCAAGATTGGCGATCGCCTTAAGTTCTTCACTCGCGAAGCCAAAAAACGCACGCTCTAAACTTGAAAAATAAAACCTTCTTGGTTAAAATATAACCATAAGGAGTATCAAAATGGAATTTGATGATAAATTTCTGCAGGAAATGGGCCTCTCCGCCATGCCGGAGCAGGAAAAACAAGATTTTTTGAATTACGTCCAAGAAGAATTAGAGGTTCGCATCGGTGAACGCATCTCAAAAGGTCTTACTGAGGCTCAACTTAACGAATTTGATATGATTATGGATCAAGTTGCGGCCGCTAAATGGCTTGAGAAAAACCGCCCAGATTATAGAGAAATTGTCACTCGTACTATTGAGGAAATGAAAGCTGAAATCCGCGCTAACCGCTCTAAGCTCATTGGTGCCTAGCGTAACCGTTCAAGAAGCTTTTTGCGTCCATTGGCTTTTTGCTCTCCGGTTGCAGCCTATCAATGCTTAAAATTTGGCCGTCCTTACAGACCATCGGTATAATGGCTGTCTCACCCACCTTGCATATATGAGCCCCTAGAATTATGCAATTTTGGCCATAGAAGGCATATCGAGTCTTTGGAAAGCCCTGGAAAGCAATAATTTTCCTCAAAATCTCTTCCGCCGTCTCTATCTTTGGGTCTATTATCCCCATCGTTTTAGAAATTTTTTGAGTAAAAGTCGCTCTTGAGTCATCCTGCGGAAATGGCTTAGGCAAACTGGCTAAGTTTTTAGCTATCCATTTTGCCCCTGTCTCTGCTAAAGCTTTATAAATCTCACTCTTGCAGAGTGGCAGAGAGTGTAAAGTGGTTTGGTAATAAATTGGCCCAGCGTCCATTCCCGCCACTAATTTCATAATAGACACTGAAAAATCCGTATCACCATTCAAAATAGCACTCTCTATCGGCGATGCCCCACGATATAGTGGTAACATAGAAGGATGAATGTTTAAAATCCCCTCTGGCTCGAAAAGATCCAGAACGTCCGACTTTATCATTACACCAAACGAGGCCAAGATCCCGTGGATTTCAGGGTGCGACATTTTTAGCTTTTTCACTGTCTCTAAATCAACTTTGTCCCTAGCATGAAAGGTTATTTCAAAGTATTTTTCAAGCACGCCAAGTGCTGCTTCCGCCAGCGGACCATTTCCAAAAAAGATAATTTTCTCTTTTTTCATTTTGCCTCCAAAAATCATCTAATCGTCAGGGAATAAGTCCTTATTATGACGGATCTCTTTTTCATAATCTACAGGCTCTAAATCGCCTTTATCATTCATCAAATAAAAAGCATCTTTGTTTTCTCGAATGCGGTCAATAAACAGAATGCCGTTTAAGTGGTCAATTTCGTGTAATAGTGTTCTTGCGAGCTCATCTGTCGCCTTAATTCTTACTTCGGTCCCATCCTCTAGAAGAGCCTTTACTCGTACTTTGCTTGCGCGTGGCACCATACCATAAATTTTTGGCACAGACAAACAGCCCTCATAATCTTTCACTATTTTACCTTCAGCCCGAATCACTTCGGGATTAATTAAAGCTGTAAAGGTCGCTCTTTTTTTATCCTCCATATCATCACGAATAATAATAATACGCTGATTCACGCCCATTTGAGGAGCTGCCATTGCCGCCGACAGCTCATAAGGGTGCTCCTTTTCCCAATCTAAGGAAAGTTCACGCATTTTGGCAATCACATCTAGCACTTCTGGCGTGATAGTGCTAACTTTTTTAGACTTCTCCCGAAGACGCGCATCTGGCGTCGTGATAATTTTCATAAGCCTAATTATACCACAAGATTGATTAAATATCAAAGCAGGGACGGTGGGTCCAAGGTAATGTGAAAATTCGGCCCCAAAATGGATACAGCGCTAACCAAAGCTTTTCGCGATTTTGCTCGTATTACGATTTGCCAAGAGTGGCCGCGGTTAGTTTTCTCATGAAATTTTGGTAATGGTGGCGAGACAATTAAATCGCTGTTTAGCCTTAATTTCGCCACGACCTCTTTTAATTTTTGTAATGCTATCCGCTCCGTTTTCATCGTTATCTCGCACTGTGCGATAAAACTAAACGGCGGCAACCCTGCTAAGCGTCGTCTGCTCAATATGTATCTATAAAATCCTTCAAAATCTTCATTAATTGCGTAATTAATAATTGGATGCATTGGTCTAAAGGTCTGGATAAACACTTCTGCTTTATCCAGATGACCTCTCCCTACTCTACCAATAACCTGCGTGAGTAGCTGAAATGTTCTTTCTTCAGCTGCGAAATCTGGCAACGACAAACCAGCGTCGGCTTGGGCTATCCCTACCGTCGCCAGCTTTGGTAGGTCCAGTCCCTTAGCTAACGTTTGAGTGCCTACTAGAATATCTATCTTACCGTCTTTTACGCTGTCATAAACCGTTGCTAACTCTTTATTTCGCTTCGTATCTCCATCAAATCTTCCAATTCTTGCATTAGGGAATAACTTTAATAGTTCGCTTTCTAGCAACTTTGTACCAAACCCCTTATGCATTAACTCTGGGGCGTTACAATGCGGACACTTTGTTGGCACTCTCATCTTAAAACCACAAGTATGGCAAATCAGCTCATATGTATCGGCATGCAGCGTTAATGGTAGATAACAGTTCGGACAGACAATCTCTTCACCGCAATTATCGCAAATTGTTAGTGGCGCCGACCCGCGTCTATTATGAAAAATCAACGTTTGTCTTTTATTTTCAAGATTATCTTTTATTGCCGCAAGAAGCGAATTACTAAAATAGCGATTTTTCGTAAAATTATCTCTATTTTTCAAATCAATAATCTGTATCTTCGGCTTTACTGCAGTAGACTTGGCTTTTTCCGTTATCTTTACTAGAGCATTTTTCTTCTCGGCTATATAATAATCTGACACATTAGGTGTGGCCGACCCTAATATACAATCAATTCCAAGAAACTTGGCCATAAAGCTTGCCACTCTTACTGCCGAATATCTCGGTGTATTCTCTTGGAAATAAGTAGACTCGTGCTCCTCATCTATTACGATCAATCCCAGATTATTGATAGGGGCAAACAGAGCCGAACGTGGGCCAATTATTACCCTGGACCCTTTTGTTTTTAGCAAATCTTCAAAAACTAAATGCCTCTCAGCCTCTGTTTGTCCAGAGTGCATCAGGACAATCCGATCACCAAAAGTTTCTTGAAAAACCCGAACAAGCTGGCCGGTTAAAGCTATTTCTGGCACTAAAAGTATTACAGATTTTTGCGCAGAAAGGGCTCTAGCGGCCTCTTTAAGGTAGATATTAGTTTTGCCACTGCCAGTCACGCCAAATAATAGTTTAGTGGCTTCTTGGGCCTTCTGGAGGCCTTCCAGAGCATTTTTTTGAGCAGCATTTAACTGGATTAACGGCAATTTTAGAGTTTGTTCGGTTTTTGGCTGCGTTTTACGCCGATTTTTTAAAATACCATTAGGTAATATCATGGCCACGACACTAGAACTCGATATTGCGTAATATTCACTTATAAATTTTACGGTTTCCAAGAGGTGTTTAGGCAGCGGTGTTGAGTACAAAACTTTCGTAATTTTTTTAGTTTTAAAAATCGGTTGCGCAACTTTTTTATAAATTATACCAGCGGATTTACCTTTGCCAATTGGTACTTCCACAATAGTCCCAGGCTCAAGTAGGGGATCAGAGCTATAAGTAAGCGCCTCGTTTACCCCATTCCTCCCTAAAATTACCTCATAAAACATACCATCATTATACAATAGATTTTGTTGTATTTTTTACATTTTATATGCTATACTAAGTGTAATTAAGCGAGGTAATATGTTAGATATATTCGTGACATCTCGGGTACGCCGTAAGATTATCGTGGTCTTTGCCAAATATCCAGATTTCAAAACTCATGTTCGAGGACTAGCCAAATTAATTAAAGAGGACCCCGGCAATATCCAGCGTGAGCTTAATCGCATGGCAGAGGGGAAGTTTTTAATTGTTACCAAGCGAGGCAAAACCAAAATCTATCAAACTAATAAGCAGTTCCCAATTCTAAAGGAACTACAGAGCATCGTCATCAAGAGCCAAAAAGGGAACAAACCCAGTAAAACCATTGGGTAAAGCTCATAATGAATAAAATATTTGCTCAATTGATAGAGAAGCGACATCTAGATTCCAGTTTCCTACATCCAGATTACAACAAGTTGGTATCCCCGACTGTTTTGCCAGATATAGATAAGGCTGTTGCTAGAATCAGCCAAGCAATTGCCAATCATGATAATATTCTCATCTATGGCGATTATGATGTCGACGGTGTCACTTCAAGTACACTTTTAGAGAACGCCTTAAATATGGCAGGCGTTAAACATATAGATATTATGCTGCCAGACAGGTTTGTGGACGGATATGGCATGAGCCCGCGTCTTATTGAGCGTGCCAAAACGCTCAAGACAAATTTAGTTATCACAGTGGATTGTGGCTCTCGCAATCACGAAATTATTGAAGAGTTAAAGACTCTCGGCATAGATACTATAGTCACTGATCATCACGAATGTGGAGCTGCCATTCCTGAAGCCATAGCAGTGATAAATCCAAAGCGCCAAGACTATTCAGGCCCCACAAGTCTAAAAGATCTTTCCGGCGTGGGCGTAGCTTTTAAACTAGCCCAAGCTCTAACTGAACAAAAAATTATACCCGCCGGGCAAGAAAAATGGTTATTAGATCTTGTGCTTATTGGCACTATTTGTGATAATATGCCTCTCACAGGGGAAAATCGTATACTTTGCTATTATGGCCTCAAAGTTTTAGAGAGAACGCGGCGTCCTGGCCTTGTTGAGTTAATGCGTAGTTCCGGCGTCAAACACATTACGTCTGAATCGATTGGTTTTCAAATCGGCCCCAGACTTAACGCTGCTGGTCGTCTAGAGACGGCAGAGCTAAGCCTTAATCTATTACGCACCAAATCTAGCCCCGAAGCCGCTACGCTTGCCCACAAGCTCGAAGAGCTTAATAAAAAACGGCGCCTCGAACAACGTGCCGCCACCGAAGAAGTTATTATGCGTGTCAAACAAGATAACCCCATCATTATTGAATCCGGCAATTGGCACGAAGGTATCCTCGGCATTGTAGCTGGACGTTTGGTAGACAAGTATCACAAACCCGCTTTTATACTTACCAAACTAGAAAATGATATCCTTAAAGGATCCGGACGCAGTTTTGGCGATTTCAATCTTGCTGCAGCCATCGGCTATGCCTCGGACACTATTATCAGTGGCGGCGGGCATGCCGGTGCGGCTGGCGTCAAACTTTATCAAAAGGATCTTTATGCTTTTCGTGAAAAGATTAACGAATATTATCGCAGCTTACACCTTTCCGCGCAAGAAGATTATTTTAAAACCTATGCTGATCTCACCATCCCAAATTTTCAAGATTTATCGCTAGAACTCATCGAGGATTTAAAACAGCTAGAACCTTTTGGGGCAGGCAACGAAGAACCAATTTTGCGCATCAACAATGCCCACGTTATGGAAATCAAGCGCATGGGCAGTGCTGGCCAACATCTTCGCGTCGATGTGCAAGACGAAGATGGCCGAGATCTAAAGTTGGTCGCTTTTTTCGCGCCAGACGATTGGTTTTCTCTAGAACAAGATACATGGCGCAACTTTCTGATTAAACCAGTTGAGAATGAATGGAATGGTACTCGTTCTGTTGAAGCTCGCATTGTCGATATTTGTGATATGTTATAATAAAGATATGAAAAAAATCATTCTAAAGTGTAAATTAGAAAACCGTGATCGTTTTGAAGATAAGCTAAGTGACATTGATCTTGATTTCTCTAATATCTATTGGCAACATGACCGAGTCTACGTACCACGTGGTTATAAACGTGGCATGAACCTACCCCGCCTTGTTATGCGTACTGAAATGCAGGCAGTAGATGAACCACCCAAATATAGCCTTATCCTTAGACGCCACATTGAAGATTCTGGTGTTGACATTATAGAGGAAACCCCAGTTACTGATTACGCCACAACTGTAAACATTATTTTACAACTTGGCTTTAAACCGGCTGGTGAAGTATCGCGTCGCCGCCAAGAATTAGAAATGGGAGAAGGCACCAAAATTTATCTTGATGAAATCGACGGTCGCGAGGATGAACACTATGCCAAAATCGAATCAAATCTTGGTGTAGACGATTCCGTTGCCGAAGCCAAAACAGACCTTAAGAAAACTTTTGAAACTCTAGGCGAATCTAATTTTGTCGAGTCTGCTTACTTTGAGCTTTAGCCCCTCGGTGGTTCACCGTCAGGCTCACCGAGTAACTTTTTTGATTTAATTTCGTAACGTTTCCCATTCACCGGAGACACATAATAATCCTCGTTGAGTAAATTTACGAACATAGTTAGATCCTTATCATCCATGATGATAATTGAGCCATCATCATCTGTCATCAATTCAAGTTGCATTTCGTCTGCATAGTCAAGCAGTTTATCTTGTGGCATTTCCTCTGCAATATCCATCGCCTGTATCTTTTTTAAAATCGGCTTTTTATCAATCAATAACGCATCCAAGGTTAGCCCCTCTGCAAACGACAATTTATACTTTTCAGTAAGCTCTTTTGCTTTTGCTTCGGCAATCACCTGCGACTTGAAATCATATTGGAACAAGTTTTCGAATTTCGCTTGGTTGAACACTATAATTGTGCCATCTACAATTGCCACCTGGTTATCATCTGGCATTTTAAGCGCGATTTCAGCCGAGAATGGCTCAAAACTTTCGCCATTAATTTCCCATGAGTTCGCTCCTTTAAGTGCCGATGAGGCTGGCAATAGTTTCGCGATGTAGAACGTTTTCGTCCCAGAATCACCAGGATAAGTAAATCTTGCAATAATACCTTTGACCTTTTTGAAATCATATTCGTTTTCTGAAAAATAATCAATATCCTTATATTCATTTTCAATTAAATGAATTAGAGTCTCCGCTCGCCCAACCTTGGAAAGGGAAGTGCGATAAATCACTTTTTCTTTACCATCGGCCTTCTCGTATTCACGACACTCAAGACCCTTGTCGGCTTCTTCAATAATATAATGCACCGCTTCCTGCATAAACATCGACTTTACTGCGCCAGTCAGCTTATCTGAATATTTAATCTTATACGGCGTGTAATTCTTATTAAACAAAAACAATTCCGCACTTACGTTATTTTTTACCTCATCAATCTCGTTCGCCCACAGGAACACATCAAACGGCTCTTCCATAGTTTACCTCACTTATTTTTTATTATTATACCACACTTTAAAATAACCCAAAATTGGCTAGTGTTCGGTTATTATGAAATGAAATAACAAAAAATCAACAACATTTGTTCGGGAAAATAACAGGGAAGTTTTCCACACCTGCGCAATACATGATCCTAAAAAATGTTGAAAAAAGCTCTTGCATTTTCCAATAAAATATAATAAACTGAAGCCAGTGGAATCATCACAAACACCACAAACAAAAATGTACATTAAAAAAGTTTGAGATCGGCCAACTAGGAGCTTTAGCGCGCATTAAAATTAGCGAAATGCGAAACCAAAATCGTGCGTACTTTCCTTAAACACACCTCCCAATAAAACTCTATAGGCCATTA
>CAZLPA010000029.1:0-8930 GCA_964561295.1 uncultured Candidatus Saccharibacteria bacterium
CAGTGACACAAGGCTCTTCAGGCCTCTGCTCTACCAACTGAGCTACAGAACCAATGCGTTTATTATAGCATACTTGTGGTATAATTGAAAGTATGAAAAAGATGAATACTTCTCCAATATCAGGCATGCAGGAGTTTTTGCCGGATACACAAGCTACTTTTGACAACCTTAAGCGAAAGATTGGTGAAGTATATCATCGGCATGGGTTCCTTAGTATTGAGACTCCAACGATTGACCGGCTGGATATACTTCTAGCAAAAGCAGGTGGCGATACGGAAAAACAAATCTATAAAGTGGTAAAAACTGCCGAGGCTAGTGAAGATGCGGACCAGGCCCTTAGATTTGATCATACGGTGCCACTAGCGCGTTACGTGGTGGAGCACGAGAATGACCTGGCGTTTCCGTTCAAGGTCTCACAAATCGGGCGTAATTTTAGAGGAGAAAGAGCACAAAAGGGGAGATTTCGTGAGTTTTATCAGTGCGATGTAGACGTAATTGGGCGCGAGTCTTTGCCGATTTCTTATGACGCAGATGTGATTTCGACTCTGCTAGATGCGTATTCTCAATTTGATTTAGATACGCCTGTGATAGCTCGGATTAGTAATCGGAAGATTTTGACAGGTTTTTTGAACGCGTTACAAGTAGCAGAAAAATCCGGTGATATATATAATATTATTGACCATGCGGAGAAGGTTGAGCCAGAGCAAACTAGAGAGGCTTTGCTAGAGCTGGGCCTAGCAGAAGAAATAGTGGCAAAGATTTTGAGCTTTATTAGTATTAGCGGTGATAAGAATGAAGTTTTAAGTGAACTTGAAGCGCTTGAGGTCGAAGATGAGATGCTTAAGGAGGGTGTTAGTGAGCTTGGTAAAGTGCTGGCTCTGCTTGAAGCTGATGGCCTTGGCAAATTAGCAAAGGCAGATATGAAGATTGTACGGGGGTTAGATTATTATACGGGGACGGTATTTGAGTTTTGCCTACCGGAATATAATCAAATTGGTTCGGTGGGGGGCGGTGGACGCTATGATAACTTGGCAGGATACTTTACAGATCAGAAGTTACCGGGAGTGGGTGGTTCAATTGGATTAAGCCGGCTATTTTATGTTTTAAGTGAGAATAATTTGGTAAAAAGCCAAGTGGAGAGACCTGTTGATTATGCGATAATTCCGATGTCTGAGGAGCAGGCGGAATTTGCTTTGCGTGTAGCGAAAGAGTTACGTGGCGAAGGGCACAGTGTAACTATTGTTTATGCTGGCAAGAAGTTGGGTGATAAGTTGTCTTATGCGGCTAAGATTGCCAAGAACGGGATTGTGATTGGCGAAGATGAAGTAAAGGCCAGTAGCTATCAAGTCAAGGCTTTTAATTAATTTATACTTTTGTTAGAATGGTGATATGAACTGGAGGAAGTGGTGCGACGAATTTTTGCTGGCTGGCAAAGGGATTTTGCTGGCTACGCGCGAGAAGCGTTTTTGGGTAGGTTTTGTAATTGCTTTTTTGTTTTTTGGTACTTTGATGAATCTCTTGGCGGGTGGTTTTTCAAAATTTGAGTTAATGGCGGCAACTGGTTTTACCGGTAGTATTAAGATTGTATTTGACGCACTGCTCGGTAGCTTTGGGTATAAAATGCTAGTGACGGAATGGTTGTCGGTATTTTCATTGGCAGTTTTGCAGGGGATTTTAATAGGTTTGATAGTATTACTTTGGCAAAAAAAGCGAATTTCAAAAAATTCTGGAATATCAAATTCGGCAAATGTTGAAAAAGTTGGGATTATCACGGGGCTGATTGCTTTGGGTGCTGGTTGCCCAACTTGCGGTACTACGTTAATCACGCCTTTGCTTGGAACTTTGTTCTCGACTGGTGGTTTGGCCGCAACTGGCGTAATTTCTGGCGTGGTGACGGCACTTGCGGTGATTGTAGCTATCTTGTCGTTAAAGCGAATTGGCGAAGAGACGTATGTTATAATTGTTAATGAAAAATATTTGAGGAAAAAGGAGGAGCGTGAAAAAAACGCTTAGGATTGTAGGGTTAGTGGCGGTAGTAGTAGCTTTGATTGCGGCGATTGTGACAAGTATGAATCATAAGACGCCAAATTCTGAGAAAGTTTGGGATATAGATACTACGATTGGTAATATTGATGCTGAAAATTATTTCATTATTTATTCTGATATCGCTTGCCCGTATTGTATTGCATTTGAAAATGCGATTATTGAAAATGAGGAAGAGTTTACAAAATATATTGAAGATAATGATATTTTGGTAGAGGTAAGGCTGTCGGATTTTTTGTATGAATACGGAGAATCGCGACCAGTTGAGTCGCTTCTGGGTGCGGAAGCGATTTTTTGCGCTAAAAACGAGGGTAAGTTCTGGGATTACTACAATTTGGCAGTGACTAGGGTATGGAATGAGTATTTTAAGCTATCTGGCAAGGGGGCGTTTGGAGAGTTCAATAAGTTGGGGAGGGATTATTGGATTGAGCTAGGCAAGGAAGTGGGATTGGGGGAAGAGTTTGCTGCCTGTGTAGAAGAGGAGCAAACGTTTGAGGTGGTATCGGCAAATGCAGCTAAGAGTGCTAGGTTAGTGAATGGATTGCCATATTTTAAGTTTAATAGCTATATTTCGGGTGGTTTTGATTTGTCTTGGGGATGGGAGTATGTATTAATGTATTTCGAGGCAGGGCTGAAAACGAAGTAGGGTAAAGATGAGAAACCCAACATTGTCGCAACATTTTTTAAGGTCACCGAGGCTGGCTTTAATATTGATCGGTCATTCTAATTTAAAAAAACGAGATTTGGTGGTGGAGATTGGCGCAGGATCAGGTGTAATTACGAGTGCTTTGGCACACAGAGTAAGACAAGTGATTGCGGTGGAGTCGGATCATTCGACAGCGATAAAATTGCGCGCAAATTTACAGAAACGTAATATTGATAACGTTGTAGTGGTTGAGGGCGATTTCTTGCAGATGGAATTGCCGCAAGAATCATATAAGGTGTTTGCAAATCCGCCATTTCATTTGAGTTCAGTAATTGTGCACAAACTGATAGAAGATGAAAACCCGCCGGAGGCATTTTATTTGATTTTGCAAAAGCAATTTGCTTTGAAACTCTTGAATACAGACAGGCACTATACTTCACAATTGGGATTGAAATTGATTCAATCTTATAATACTAGGATACGATTGCCTCTAAAATCAACTGATTTTACGCCACCGCCGGCGGTCCCAACTGTATTATTTGAAGCTAAGAAGAATAGTCTATAATTTCGTTATAGCACATTCATTGTAAAAAGTCAAGATTATGGTGTTCGGTTTTTGGATTTTACCTCTGTTATTTTGTAGGAAGAGGTTTGCATATTAAAACATAAAAATTATCAAAATCAATGTTGACATGGAATCTGCCTATGCTAAAATAGAATTAGGTTCGGGCCAATCAACGTTGAGAGAGGCCAGAACGAGAGGTTTGTCGGGTGGAGAGTGTAGAGTTGTTTTGGATATATTTGCCACCTAGAAATTGAGTTTAAAAACCCTGTCTCGCAGAGGGTTTTTATTTTTGCTTTTGGTTATTGTGTGCTATAATAATTGGTATGAGACTTCCAAGGAATGTGGACAGAGCTCTTATAACTGCGACGACTTTGATTTTGGCCTTAGTTTTTGTTTTTTCTGTCGATTATCATAATCATGATACTTTTGCAGAGGGGGAAGAGATTACTTTTAATGCAGCGGAGGATTATTTTGTAACTTTTTACGATGAAGGTGAGAAGCTGACTGTAAAAACTAAGGCAAAAACAGTGGGAGAAGCGATTGAACGGGCAGGAATTATTCTGAATGCGACGGATATCGTGGAGCCGGGGCTAGATGAGGCTATTAATAGTGACAATTATTTTATTAATATTCACCGTTCGCGGCCAGTGATAGTAAAAGACGGCAAGATTGAAAAGTACTTAATGACAGCGAGTTATGATGCCAAGACGATTGTGCGTGAAGCTGGGCTTACAGTGTATGATGGCGACGAGATTAAACTTGCACAAAATGACAATTTTCTAGAGGCGGGTCTAGTGATGGTGTATGAGATTATACGAAACGGTGGGAGAACAGTGACGGAAGAAGTAGAAATACCATTTGTAGAGCAAACGATCAAAGATTATAACTTGATGCCTGGTGTAAGGGAAGTGCGGCAGTTTGGTGAGGTGGGGCTTAAAGTATTGAGCTACGAAGTATTTTACGAAGATGGCATAGAGACAGCGAGGCAGCTACTTTCGGAAGAGGTGAAGCGGGAGCCGGTGGCACGGATTGTGGCGGTGGGAGCAAGTGAAATTGAGCAACGGCCATTGACTGCGATGATGGGGCGTAACCGATACACGTTTAGAAAAGCAGACGGTACAATAGTGGAACGCCAAGAAACATATTATGATTTGCCGATGAGTGGGGTGATGGCGATTGCGGCATATGAGTGTGGTGTGGAGGCGTATTATACGGTGCGAGAGGATGGCGTGAAAGTAGATGCAGAAGGGTATGTGTTAGTGGCGGCGAATTTGTCAGTCTATCCGAGGTGCAGTGTGGTGGAGACGAGTTTGGGGCTAGGAAAAGTGTATGATACGGGTAGTTTTGCAATAGATAACCCAGAGCAATTTGATATTGCAACAGATTGGACTAATCGCAATGGCATTTAAAAACAATATTTCGATTGGGCAGCACTGGTTGAAAAACCGGGTAATATTAGACGAGATTGCGGCGGAGGCCGGTGAAGGTGAGCTTTGTTTGGAAATAGGGCCGGGGTTGGGCACTTTGACCAGTAGTTTATTAAAGCGTTTTGATAAAGTAGTAGCCGTAGAGTTTGATGAGAGATTGGCAAATAATTTACCAAAATCATTTCCTGGGAAGAATCTAGAGGTTATTAATGAGGATTTTTTGAAGTTTGACTTAAATAAATTAGCTGGGCCTTATTCGGTAGCGGGGAATATACCGTATTATATTACGAGTCCGATAATTGAGAAATTGATTACGGCATCCAATCGGCCTAAGCGAGTGGTTTTGCTTATACAAAAGGAGGTAGCGGAGCGAATAACGGCAGAAAAGGAATCAGTGTTATCTTTGATGGTAAAAAACCGGGCGAATGTTTGGTCGGGGGCGGTAGTGCCAAGGGATGAGTTTACGCCACCACCTAAAGTAGATAGCCAAGTGATCATTATGGAGCCGAAAGAGCCAGAAGTAGATGAGAATGTATTTAAGTTGATAAAATTAGCTTTTGTGGCGCCGAGGAAGAAGTTAATACATAATCTGGAACCTTTAAAGCCAAGGAAAGAGTTGGAAAATATTTTTGAGAAGCTCGGGCTAGATAGAGACGTGCGGCCGGCGGATTTACACTTAAAGGATTACGAGCAGCTTTTCCAGAATATGGTATAATAAAGATATGTTAGATGTGAAGTTTATCAGAGAAAATCTCGATTTGGTTGAGAAGTCGACTAAAGAAAAAGGTTATAAGATTAACGTCAAGGATGTAATAAAAATTGACGATGAGCGCAAAGCGGTGCTCACAGAGGTAGAAGCTTTGCGACAAAGGCGTAATGAGATTGCCAGTAAGATGAAGAGCGGCAAGCCAGAAGCGGCTTTAATTGAAGAAGGTAAAGCGATAAAGATTGAATTATCTGAGTCTGAGGCAAAGTTGGCTGAGCTAGAGAGTAGGCTAAATACGATACTAAAGTCTGTGCCAAATGTTATCTTTGAAGATGTGCCGCTTGGGGGTGAAGAATGCAGTGTCGAGGTGAAAAAATGGGGCAAAAACCATGAATCTGGAGTGGACCATTTAGATTATGCGGTGGCGCGTGATTGGGTAGATTTTGAGCGCGGAGCGAAGGTGGCGGGAGCTAAGTTTTATTATCTTAAGGGCGAGATGGCTTTACTTGAGAATGCACTTTTGCAGTATGGACTATCTAAGGTCTTGGAACATGGTTTTACTTTTATGACGGTGCCAGACATGGTGTCATCACGTGTGCTTGAAGGTTGTGGATTCAATCCGCGAACTTCTGACCAGAGCGATGAATATTATATTGAAGGCGAAGATTTGGCAATGATTGCCACGGCCGAGATGCCGTTGACTGGTTATCATATGGATGAGATTATCGATGAAGACAAACTCCCCTTGCTGTATGCTGGCTACTCAGCTTGTTTTAGAAAAGAGGCTGGGACTTATGGCAAATATACGCGTGGTCTGTTCCGGGTGCATCAGTTTAATAAATTGGAAATGTATGTGTTTTGCTTGCCGGAACAGAGCAAAGAGATGCATGAAAAAATTTTGGCGATAGAGGAAGATATTTGGCAAGGCTTAGGGATTCCGTATCATGTGATTAATATTGCAGCGGGAGATCTGGGCGCGCCAGCGGCAAAAAAGTATGATATGGAATATTGGTCACCGGTGAACCAGAAATATCAAGAGATTACAAGCTGTAGTAACTGTACAGATTTTCAGGCGCGGGCAGTGAATTGCCGAGTACGTCGTAAAGATGGTACGATTGAATTTGTACACACTTTGAACGGTACAGCAATTCCATTGGCGCGGGCGTTAGTGGTATTGCTTGAAAATTATGCTGTCGAAGGAGGCAAATTGAAGGTGCCAGAGGTGCTGAGGCCATATTTAAACAACAAGGAGGAAATCTAAATGATTGAAAAAATTGAAATTACTGGCAACGGATACAAAATAGAAGATAGTTTTAGAAAGTATACGGAAAAGCGAATTGGTAAGTTGGACCGATATTTGCCGCGAGGTTCTAAAAAAGACGTAGTGGTGAAGGTAATTGTGACAGAGATTGGCAAAAGTAAAGGTGATAAGTATGAGATTTCGGCGGCGATGGATATTCCTGGCGGTAAGGTAGTAGCGGCGAAAGACGAGTGTTCAAATGTTTTTGCCGGCGTGGATTTAGTAGAGGCGAAATTGACTGGACAAATTCGACGGTATAAATTAGAAATGCAACCACATCGTCAAAAAAGAAGCTTGCGAAATCTCTTTATTAAGAGACGGTAATATGTTAGAATTAGGGGAGATTGGAGTTATTATTTATGGTGAAAAAGACCGAGAAGGCCAAAGTGCGGAAGGTTACTAAAAAAGAAAAGAAGCCGACTGATAAATTAGCCGATAAGACGGCTTTGACTAAATTTTTGCAGGGGGTTTTTGGTGATGCGCAGAAGAAGATTTTGAAGCGGATGTGGAAGAAGGCGCAAGAGATTGGTAAGCTTGAACCGAAATACGAGAAGATGAGTGATGAAGAGCTTAAGGCACAGACGGCGATCTTGAAAGAGAAAAGTGGTGATTTGGATGCGATTTTGCCAGAGGCCTTTGCGGTGGCACGAGAAGCTTCAAAGCGTGTATTGGGTATGCGTCCATATGATGTACAACTGATTGGTGGTATGGTTTTGCATGGTGGTAATGTAGCCGAAATGAAAACCGGTGAAGGCAAAACTTTAGTAGCTATGTTACCAGCTTATCTTAATGCTTTGACTGGTAAAGGTGTACATATAGTCACAGTGAATGATTATTTGGCACAGCGTGATGCAGGTTGGAATGGCCCAGTTTATAATTTCCTGGGTATAAGTGTTGGCGTAATTATCAATGAGGCTTCATTTATCTATGATCCTGAATATGAAAACGACGAGCACGATGATGAGCGTTTTCGTCATTTGCGTCCGGCTACTAGAAAAGAAGCTTATAATGCGGATGTTACCTACGGCACCAATAATGAGTTCGGTTTTGATTATTTGCGTGATAATATGACTTCAGAAGTGCAATATTTGCGGCAACGAGAGCTGAATTTTGCAATTGTGGATGAGGTAGATTCAATTTTGATTGATGAGGCACGAACACCGTTGATTATTTCGGCACCAGCAGGTGATAACCCAGAGTCTTATTATCAGTTTGCAAAGGTGGCGGAAAGGTTAACGCCGGAGGATTATATTTTTGACGAAAAGCGTCGCTCGGTGACTTTGACAGACGCTGGTATTGAGAAGGTGCAGGGTATTTTGGGGGTAGATAATTTATACTCTACCAAAAATACGCGCTTAGTTTATCATCTTGAACAGGCATTGAGGGCTGAGGTAGTATTTAAACGCGATAAGGATTATGTAGTGACGAACTCGGGGGAAGTAATTATTGTGGACGAGCATACCGGTCGTTTGATGCAGGGGCGGCGATATAACGAGGGCTTACATCAGGCGATTGAGGCAAAAGAAGGTGTGGCAGTGAAACAAGAGTCAATGACGCTAGCGACGATTTCGTTCCAAAACTTCTTCAGGCTATATAAGAAATTATCCGGTATGACTGGTACAGCATTTACAGAAGCGGAAGAATTCCAGCAGATTTATGCTCTTGACGTGATTCAAATTCCGCCTAATAAGCCAATTATTCGCGTAGATAAAGACGACTTGATTTATAAAACAAAAGCTGGTAAGTTAAGGGCGATTGCAGAAGAAGTAAAGAAATACCATAAAAAAGGCCAGCCGGTTTTGGTGGGTTCGGGGTCGATTGCTAATAATGAAGAAATTGCAAGATATTTGGATGCGGAAGGTATTCCGTATGAGATTTTGAATGCTAAGAATAATGAGCGTGAAGCGGCGATTATCGCGAAAGCTGGTGAAAAAGGCGCGATTACGCTTGCAACCAATATGGCTGGTCGTGGTACGGATATCAAGCTTGGTAAGGGCGTAAAAGAACTAGGCGGTTTGGTGGTAATTGGTTCAGAGAGACATGATTCGAGGCGGGTAGATAACCAGCTCCGTGGCCGTGGCGGTCGGCAGGGTGATCCTGGCACAACGCAGTTCTTTGTTTCTTGCGAAGACGATTTGATGCGAATTTTCCAGGGTGATAGAGTGAAGATGTTGATCACGAGGCTTGTCGAGGATGAAGATAAGCCTATTCAAACTAAGGCAATTTCGAGGACTTTGGAAGCG
>CAZLPA010000030.1:0-7832 GCA_964561295.1 uncultured Candidatus Saccharibacteria bacterium
TGGGGTGTCGCCAAGTGGTAAGGCATCGGGTTCTGGTCCCGACATTCGTGGGTTCGAGTCCTACCACCCCAGCCAAGCATTGACAAAATATACAATCTATGATATAATGAAAGTATATGGCCTTGAAAGGCCGTTTTTTATTCACTTCTGAGGGCTTCTACCGGATCTTTTTTTGCGGCAGCACGAGCTGGAATTAGTCCGCCAATCAAGGTCAAAATCACGCTAAGCACTATCAAAATCAACGCACTCACTGGCACCAGAGTTGCCGATAGTGGTATGTCGCCAGTAAAGTGATGTAGCACCAAATTAATTATTGGTATAAACAAGTAAGAAATGCCAATCCCAAAGAGCCCAGACAAAAGCCCTACAATAAATGTCTCGGCGTTGAAAATATTCGAGATATTATGTTTTGAGGCCCCAATCGCTCGCAAAATCCCAATTTCCTTGGTTCTCTCATACACCGAAATGTACGTAATGATACCGATCATAATAGAAGATACAATTAGTGAAATTGACACAAATGCAATCAATACGTAGCTCACTGCATCTACAATCGTCTTCACGCTCGCCATCAAGGCGCCAGTCGTATCGCTATAGTCAATTACTTTTTCGTCTTGTTCATATTCTCGCATTAAATCATTATAATCGTCTAAGAACTCCATAAAATGCGTTTTGCCATCAAAACTCTTGAAATAAAACGCAAGTTCCGTAGGATCATTCAAATCTTGATAGCCTAGTAGCGATAGATTGCTCGCCAACGTAGATTTTTTCTTAGTGAACATCGCCGTCACTACGCGCGACAGCTCATCTTCAGTAAAATTTAACTTAAATGCGCCGATAATTGCATTCTGGTCTACCTTGAATGCGCCGGTAAAACTACTGGTGAGGTATGAAGTTAGCCCCATTACGCCACTAGCAATTTCAGTTTTTATGGTTAGCTCGGTCAAGTTAATTGCTAGATTCTGAATCACTTGCTCTACCGCAGCATCGGTTTCTGGCGTATTGGCAAGCGAAGCTTTGAGTAGCCCAGTGTAAATTGTCCTAAAGCTAAAGTTCTCTGATTCCGGAATCTGATACTTTTCTTCTAAAACATCAAAGCTCTGTGTCGCCATAAACTCATCAATATATTCTTGCGTCTTGCTCATATCAAAGTCCGGCTCAGCCATTTTTCCGGCGATAAAAGTCGCAAAATCGCCTTTAAGTTCAGTCAATCTATCAATCAAATCATCCTTAACTGGTGTAATATCCGCAGTTACATCGCTCAGAATCTCAGTTAAATATTTAGTAGTTTCAGCAGTAATCGCGTTCTGGTCCAGCTTCACACCAAAAGCTTGCGACAGTTTATTCTCGTCGATTGAGACTAAATCCGAAAATTCGAAGTTAAAGTCGTTCCCTTCTTCACCAAATTTAGTATTAGAAAAAATATCTAATTCGGAGTTCTCAAGTTGTTTTTTAACAATCTCTGTTCCCGCGGCTTTCTCAATAATATGCGTAACTAACGACGGTAGATATGCTACCCCGCTACCGCCAGATAACATTTCGGCATTCATTACCGCTACGCCAGTAATCTTTAGCCTCTCAGCATTTTGGTAGACTTTTTGCATGTATTCTTTATCGCCAGTCATGTCCTCATAAACATCATACTTGCTATTAAATTTAAAAGTATCCGTTGCTGCAACCAACCTTAAATCCACATTCATCAAATCATCATATTCAAGCTCAAGTGGCTTATTGTTAATATTGGCACTTTCGCCACTCATAATCTTCGAAACAATTTTATTCAGCTCATCGGTATCATGGAATCCAAGTGAATAAGTGAGAAGCTCCGAAATCTCATCACGATTACTTAAGACCACTAGTAGTTCATTATAATTTTCCGGGTAGCGCCCCGCTAGCAAATCTGTATCATTTTGCAAATTTTCTAACTCGTATTGTCGAAATACCGATGTCATCGAAGAATAATTCCTTAGCAAAGATGTCTCTCCTACCAGAGAAGTAAATAAAGTGCTTGGGTTCATTTTTGCTATCGACCCCGTTGCGTCGACTGTATAAATCAAAGGGTCCACATTGTACTCGTATTCCATCAAACGAATATCGTCTTTTACTTCGTCGTAATGTTTATCAAGATAATTCCTAAAACTCATTAAGTCATTATTCGAGACTGTGCCGAGCGTCGAAGTTAGCACTTGGTTTTCGTGCAACTTACCATCACTCTGCCCTCCAGCGCTACTGCCCGTTAGACTTAATAAAATCCCAGTCAAGTCCGCCGATTCCTTCATTAGCGCTAGCGGGTAAGACGTTAAAGTATCTTCTTCGATTTTATCAATATAGTTCTGAAAACCAGTCGACACTGCCAGAATTAAAGCAATCCCAATAATCCCGATTGAGCCTGCAAAGGCCACCAGCACCGTGCGCCCCTTTTTCGTTAGTAAATTATTAAGCGATAAAGTCAATGCCGTTACAAAAGACATTTTAGTCTTGCGACGTTTTCGAATCGACTCTTCTGCATCAAGATTGGTCTTAGCCTTTCCATCGTAAGTATTGGAATCCGAAGTAATTTTACCGTCTTTTAATGTAATTATTCTCGTTGCATACTCATCAGCAAGCTCTGGATTGTGCGTTACCATAATTACCAACTTGGTCTTAGCAATTTCTTTTAACAAATCCATAATTTGCTTGCTGGTGTCAGAATCAAGCGCCCCAGTCGGTTCGTCCGCCAGTAATATGTCGGGGTTATTCACCAAAGCTCGCGCAATCGCTACGCGCTGCATCTGTCCGCCTGATAGTTGATTGGGTTTCTTGTTTATCTGGTCCCTTAATCCCACATCTTCCAAAGCTTTCCGGGCTCGCCGTGTTGCCTCGCGCTTCGAAATTCCAGACAAAGTCAAGGCTAGCTTCACATTTGCTAGCACTGTTTGGTGCGGAATTAAATTATAATTCTGAAATACAAAACCAATTCGATGATTGCGGTATGAATCCCAGTCCTTATCGCGATAATTTTTGGTGCTGATTTCATTTACCTTAAGGTCACCTGTGGTGTAATGATCAAGTCCACCAATAATATTTAGGAGTGTAGTTTTGCCAGACCCCGAAGGCCCCAAAATTGCCGCAAATTCCGAAGTACGGAAATTAATCGACACCTTGTCAAGCGCCCTATGCTTTAACCCACCGGCCTCATAGACCTTAGTAACACCTCTAAGCTCTAACATAATATACAAATATTATATCATGTTAAAAACTCAATTTAAAACAAGTTTCTTGGCTTCCCGAACTAGCTGTAAGCTCCCAATGATTGCGCTCAGCTAGTGACTTAGCAATTGCTAACCCCAGCCCCACGCCGTTTGCGGTTTTATCGACCTGATAAAATCTCTCAAAGATATGTGGTAAAGCTTCCTTTGGAATCGTTGCGCCATCGTTTTTAACAATTAGTTCATGCTCGCCAAGCTCAAGGTATATTTTAGAACCAGCGTATTTAATTGCATTATCCATCAGGATAGAAAAAATCTGCATGAAATCTTCTCTGTTAATTTTGATTTTTTGCGAGAGTATGATTTTTTTCTTAAAAGTAAGATTTTTCATACGCGGAGTAAGAATTTTTAGGTCTTCGTTCACTAGCTTGGCTAAGTCAGTCTCTTCGATTTTTCGCTCACACACCAAGTCTGTTCGCGCTAAAGTTAAAAGTTCCGTGTTAAGCGCAGCTAGCTTAGCGGTTTCTTTTTCGACATTTCTAATCCAACGGTTGTTTTTAATATCCGCTGCTTCTAGGTTTGCTGAAATTGCCGCTAGTGGAGTTTTGATCTCGTGCGAAGCATTTGCGATGAAGATTTTCTGCGATTCGTAAGCCTCGCGCACCGGCTTAATGGCTTCCTCTGCCACCAAGTAAGAAATTATTACCACAACTAACTCAATCGTTATTCCGGACACTACTAGTGCGATTAATAAATCTCTAGCCGCTGCTTGCTTTTCTTCCTGTATAGTCATAACAATGACATTTTCCATTTCATCATCATAGACATTCATAGTATATGCTGGCATTGGTGGACGATTGTCGGCAGAACGAGTTGATATTATATAAATAGTCGAGAATACTGTCAAAATTACAAGCGACGTAATGCCAAGGTTCATTAGAATTAATTTATTGCGTAACTTATTAAACATAGACTAATTTATACCCCAAACTTCGAATCGTTTTAATTTTCACCTGTTTACTTATAAGTTGTAATTTCTTACGAAGGTAGCTAATATAAACTTCTACGTAATTTTCATCTAGTTCGGCATCAGCGCCCCATACATGCGCCAAAATCTGCGCTTTCGTAATGGCGGTACCAGCATTTTTGACTAGCATTTCAAAAATTTCTGCCTCTTTATCAGTCAGCAATGTGCCATTTAAAGTGCGATTATCAAGGTCAAACTCTACATCACCAAAACCAAGTACGCGTTTCTCGGCAATGGGTGGCCGTCGCGAAATCGCATTGATACGCGCAATTAGCTCAGCTGTTTTGAAAGGTTTAGCTAGGTAATCATCCGCACCATTTTCCAGCCCACGGACTTTGTCTTCTACTTCATTTAGCGCTGACAGCATAATAACAGGAGTTTTTACGCCACGCGCTCGCATTGTTTTTAGTATGTCTAAGCCAGACAATTTTGGTAACATAATGTCTAGTACCACTACGTCATAGGCCGGCTTTAGTGCCAACTTCAAACCTTCCTCGCCATCTTCCGCGTGGTCTACCATGATTTTATTTTTCTTTAAAATATGGATTACCGCTTCAGCCAAGAATTTTTCGTCTTCTACGTATAATATTCTCATATCTCTATTATAATACGCCAACCTAAATTAAATCTTAAAATATTGCTTTTTAAAAATCTACACGCGGTAGTGGCTAATTAATTTTCCGCACTTTTCTCCACTTATGCTATAATAGTAAAAAAGGAGGTCATGTGCAGCTAGTTGCAATATTACTTATCACCGTTTCTATCCTGACGCTTTTGTCTGGTATAGCGGTATTTTTAGGAGCGTCTAAAGGTGATCGGGCGCGCTCAGCTTGGTTCTTTGTCGCCACTATCTTTGCTACTATTTGGACCGTTGCCATCTCTCTTTTTCTCATTGCTACCCCAGAGTGGAATGGCGCACTTACTCTCATCGTCGACCTTACTTATATTAGTGCTATTTTCATTGATATTGCTCTCCTTGGTTATATTAGTTGGCAGAAAAAATACGGTAAAATTGCCACACTTCTCTTCTTTGTACTCGGCTTGATTTTTGCGGGTGTTTTCATCGCCAAGCCAGATCTACTTTATACCTCTATTAATTTCTCTTCCACTGGCAATAGCCTTACCACTAATTTTGGCCCATTTTACTTTACTTATATCGCCTTCTTTTGTGCCCTGGTCCCGACCGTCATTTTAACTTTGCTTCACCAAATTTTTAAATCAAAATCCACCCGCGTTCGTGGTGGCGATCTTACGCTTCTGATTGGTTTTGCCATTTCTGGCACCATGTCACTTATCTTCAACCTCATTTTGCCACTTTGGACCTGGAACTTAATTTGGCTCGGGCCGTTCGCCATTAGCACCACCATCTTAGCTTTTTACTACACTATTTTGAGGTACCGCGTTCTCAAACTTACTTCACGCTGGTTAAAATTACTGTCTTATATTGTACTCATCACTTCAGCCGCCGTACTTTATATGATTGTCTTTTATGTTATCTTTATTGCCATGTTTAAAGGTTCTAGCCCATCATTAGAAGTTATTATCTTGAACTTCATTATGGTGTTATTCTTCCTACTCTTAATGCCTGCCATGAATGAACTTACCGCTTTTGTCCGCTCACTAATCACCGGCCAAGAAAACGAAGAGGACCAAAAATAAATCATGGACACAAAGCCTAAATCATCAAAGTCCAAGACTACGGTGCTGCTTTCCATCAATGCTGCCGCCATTCTAGTAGCAGGGGTGCTAATTTCTAGTGCGATTTGGTTCAACGGTGGTATGGAATTTCGCATGGTAGGTGAGCGTTCGGATATTGTCGAAGATAGCGTAGGCGAAATGGCCTTACTTGAATCTGTCTCCGATTCTACGGCAAAGGTCGAGACAGTTAATATTACTGGCAACGATGATTATATTTCAACCTCTAGCCATGAATTTGACAGCTCTAGTGTTGCCTCCGGCGAACTCTGGAATGAAAATTCCATTATTATGTATGCTACGCCAGATATTGATATTTGCGTGAGCGGCAGCTTGTCAAATCTTGGTTCTATGTATTGGCAAACTTCAAATACCGACGTAATCTCTGGCTTTTACGATTCTGCGCGTACTTGGTTGGGGTACAGCGATGAGATTTGTCGTTATCCAGTCATTAAAGGCTCTGGTACTACCACCATTACTGCGGGTACTTACGACGGCAAACGTAAAGATTCTATTACTGTTACGGTGCTTGAGCCACCGGTCGAGCAATGGAAGCACGAGGTTTTAACATTGGTTAATAAAATCCGCACTAAGAATAATCTGGATCAGCTTGTTTGGGGCACCACTTGCGAAGACGCTGCCGACGTCCGCGCTACCGAGACTATCACTCTTTACGCTCATACTCGCCCAGATGGCAGCAACTGGGACACGGTCTGCCCAGCCCCCAACTCGGGTGGAGTCAGTGGCGAAAATCTTGCCATTGGCAACGCTGCCGTCTCGCCTGCTAGTGTCGTGGCGCTTTGGATGGGCTCCGAATCTCACCGTACCAACATTTTAAACCCAGATTATACCAACCTAGCTGTCGGTTTTATCTATCAGCCAGACACTACCTATCGCACTTATTGGTCTCAATTCTTTAGCACGTTCTGATTGTAAAAGGCTTCCTCAATCTGTGCACCCAAGTTTCTAATTTGTTGATAGGCTACACCGCTGGTCATTACCACCACAATAAAATGTCGTTCTTCGGCCACGAAATCCAAAATTGCTGCGTCATCGTAAATTGTCCATTTTTCACCATCCCAATTCCAACCGACCTTGTTATATACTAATACTTTGTCAGAAAATCCACTTGGCAGACCTTGCCGCCAATTATATATAGTAATTGGTTGATTTAAAAATGAGTCCCATATTCCAGCGAGCAAAGCTTCGTCTTGAATGTCTGGATGTTCATAAAACCGTTTCATGATTTGCATAATTTCACTAGGAGTGGCAGACAAGTTTGAGACTATAATATCTGGTATATTAAACTCATTTCGCGCAATTTCATTAAGGTCATCTCTGCCAATAATCTTCCATATCGTCTCCGCACAAGGCGAATGGGACTCCCGAATTGCCAAATCTAGGCATTTTTGTATGTTATAGCCAGTAACCCCAGCCATTGTATTCGGGTCAAGCGAACCATTTTGTATCCGCCTATAACCTTCATAGACTACAAAAAGTTTGTAAAGCGACGCTGTGCTAAACTTTTGGTCTGCATTATATTGTCCAACTACCGTGTCACGTTCCAAATCATAAATTATCACGCCCTTCCTGCCTCCCACCGAACTCACCCACGCATCAATCGTAGGCTGGAAATCCACGGCCGTAATTTCTATTATGGGCTCGAGCTCCAGTTCCGGTTCCGGCTCGTCCTCTATCGGCTCTTCAATTTCAGCGTCGCCAACCGGCCAACCCGAACTGGCAAATTGCATTGCTTTAATAATAAAAGTAAAACTCATCACCGCTACGGACAAAATTAGCACGCATTTTGTCCAGAACGGCACCTGCACCCTCACGGCCTTTCGCTGCTTAACCTTCCGAGAAACCACTTTGCTGTCTCCTCATCCATTAATCCTGTTTGGAAGTTGCTATCGTATACAGTG
>CAZLPA010000031.1:0-7503 GCA_964561295.1 uncultured Candidatus Saccharibacteria bacterium
CTTATTATTAACTGCAATAGTTGTACAAACAGGATTCAAAACAAAAACACAATTACAACAACTAGCAGAAGGAAAAATAGAATTTCAACCACCAAAAAGAAAAATACAAAAGACAAGAAAAATACCAAAGAAACCAAACAAAAATCTAAAACCCCATCTGAAACAGAGCAACAAGAACTAGAAATCGAAGAAAAACAAACCAGTGCAACGCTAGATTTCTTCCGATAAATCTAGCACCCTAAAATTTATATGTCCTTAAAATATATGAAATATTATGCCTGAGACAAATGAGCTTAAGGAATACCTGATGGAATTGGGCGCAAGCAAAGTTGGTTTTGCTGACGTTGAAGGTGTTGCCAGCGAATTTATTGATTATCCAAATGGAATAAGTCTTGTTTTAAAAATCCCAAAAGAAACCATACAACTGGTCATAGATGAGGACTATGAAAAGTACTGGAAGTCATTTCACCACCAAATCGGAAAATTAACCAAAATATCCCACAAATGCGAGAGATACATTAAAAATCTCGGATATGATGCATTTGCCCTTACAATGAAGAGAAACGAGTGTGATATGGAAAAACTATTGAGCATTCTCCCATATAAGACCATTGCCACCAAGGCGGGACTCGGATGGATTGGTCGCTCAGCACTTTTTGTTACTCCAGAGTACGGTTCTGCAGTTGCCCTTGGAGGAATTTTGACTGACATGCCTCTTGAAGTTGGAACCCCAATTACTGATTCTGAGTGTGATGAGTGTACAAACTGCCAGGAAGCATGTCCTGTTGATGCAATAAATCCCCAAAAATGGAATGATAGATTGAATAGAGCAGACATCATTGACATTGAAGCCTGCAGCGAGTACATAATTGACCAATATAAAGCAGGTCTTGGATGTACAAAATGCATGAGCGAGTGCAAGCTCACTCAGGATTATTTAAATCGCTGAGAAACTCATCGGCTTCTTCAAGAAGCTCATTTTTGACATATTCACATTCATCAATATAGTATTCATCCCTGTTCTTACGGGCCAATTTTAGATGTTCATTTACATATCTCAGTGATACATCCTTAATGTTTCCTTCATGAGAATCAAGATATTTTTGATAGTCATTGAAGTCAAACTCATTGAAAAATTCCTCATAAAAAGCAATCCAGGAAAATTCATTTAAGTAATTCCTACCTTTAGAAGTGATTTTATATGAATCTTCTAAGGTAACATTATTCTCTGCAAGCCTTTTTACGAGCTGTTCTTTTTCACCTTCACTTTCAAGATTATTATCCCTTAAAATTTTTCTCAAATAAGGATTATGACATTTAGGTGCTTTTTCAAACCAATCAACTTCAATAATTCCATCTTTTTTGATGAAATTTGAATCTGATAAAAATTTGGTTACTGCTTCGGGAGATTCAAGTGCTTCTATATATTCATCATTTAATGCATCATAATAATTGTCACCATATTCCAAAGCTTCCAGAACCCTGAATGTTTCCAGAGTATAATCACTATCTTGAATATAGGTTGAATCTTTTAATCGGTATTTATTTTTAAGAATTTCTCTAACAGATTTCCTATAAGATTCCCCATCTTCAAAATCATCCTCAAGAGAATCCAAAAACTCAACACTTAAGGAACCATCATCTTCAAGAGAATTTAAATATTCAATACCTAAATTTTCCTCATTTTCCAGATGATTTAACAAGAGTCTTTGGATTTCAGCTTCATTGCGGTTCACTAATGCATTGAAAACTTCATTGCCCAATTGACTATTATCTCCAACGATGGCAACCAAATCCTTGAATATACCTACCGGATCATCCAATTGACCTGAATCAACTAACTCTTTTAATTCATCAAAATTTATAGTTACTTCCTGAGAACTGGATAAAACATTAAATCTGTCCTCAATATTGCTGTCATCAATAATGCCTGCATCATACTCTTTAATCAGTTGTGTTCTAATTGAAACAGCATTGTCATAGGTAATTACATCACTATCAACCATTCCCTGCATATAATCAGATAATCCGTCACCACAACCAACGATGACATCATAACCTAATCTATTATCCGGCAGCTCATCTTTCAATTCAACTATCAATTCCCCATATTCTTCCCTATTTTTGGAAAACAGTTCTTTGATATTTGAAAAATAACCTTTATCGAGTTTTTTCCTCATGATTCCCCTTCTTTTATCATTTTCAAGAAGATCGTGGTAAAACACTTCTCCATCATGAACAAAAAGGGTTGAACAGATGCTTGCATCATAGAAATTTGATGGAGGAACCTGAAGAGAGAGAAATTCATCACCATTATCTGATTTCACATCAAATGGATCCAAATACAAATCTATAGCGCTTACAACAATGTCATCTGTTGCATATTTTGCAAATGCATAATTAAGCAATAACTCAATGACATTGCGGGTAGGCTGCATTATTCCAAATCTAGGGGCTGCAAAATGCATCTTACAGATTTCATCGAAAAACAGACGTTTTCCCCTAAATTCAGGCAGAATATATCATTCAGTCATTATCATCTCGAGGTTATTCCTTATATCATATGTTGAAAATCCCACAACCTTGTTTTCAAATACTATTTCACCAAAAATCATGCACATGAGGTTATTAAGTTCGTAATTTTCCCCATCCATTGCTTCTTGAATATATGGATACGCTTCAAGTATAAGTAAAGTATCTAATGGCTCTAGTTCGGATTCTGCAGCTTGCATATAAGGTTTTCCATCTTTTCTTATTTCAAATTCTTTTTCAAACATATTCTCACATTTTTTCAGTTAATTTTTATCCCCTGAAAAAACTATATTAGTACCAATTATTATGAATGACTTTATATTTAAATGAAGTGAGAGACCATTTAAAAAGTAATATTTTCAAGTGAAAAAAAATAAGTATCTAAGGCAAAAACTCCTATAAATCCATTTTAAATCTAAACATGTATTCCTGATTTACGATTACTATTCCAATGAAAGAATATTTTAAGATATAATCAACTTTCTACAAGTCCATTTCACCGATTTCACTTTTATTACTGATAGATGAAAAAAAGAGATTCCAGATTGAAACACATTAAAAATTTCGAAATTACAATACCATTTGGATACTAAAATATTAAAAAATATTTCCAAATCCATCGAAATCAAACTCCAAACATGTCAAATCATAAAATTTTAGAACTTCATCTACATGGATTTATAAAAGTAGCTATGCCTGCAACTAATGTATTAGCAGATAGAATTTTTGATTAATAAATTGATTTAAAAATCATCAGCAGTTAAAATTATGAGAGCTTTCTTCAAGTATTTGGGTTGTTAGTTTTATGGTGAATAAACATTATAATCATCAAAGTATGTACTGCCCACCAAGTACCATTGCCACATAACTTGCATTAATACAGTCATCGTTGGGACGATAAATAGTAATTTATCTGGCATAAACTCACTGTAAATATTGGATTTTTAGTGTGATTTACTGATTTGTTATATAGGTTGAAACTGATGCATGTATGCTTATCTATTTTTGCATAAAATAAATTGCATCAAATAACCAATAATCATCCTAATATAAACAATGTCTCCATTACATTCATATGTGTTAAAATAATGATCACTATCGATAATAAGATAATGCGATACAAAAATTGAATCGTTCCTGATGGTTAATCTATACGAAATCGATAAAAGAAGAAAAAAGTGTAGATGCGTGTCGCATCTACTTAAGTTTAATTTTAACTTTCTTAGTTACTTTGTTATAGTAGGCATTACCTTTGTAAGTAATTGTTGCTTTATATGTTCCTTTTTTAGTTAATTTTTTGATTTTAAAGGTTGCTTTACCTTTGGTGTTGGTTTTAGCAGTATAAGTTTTCTTACCTAATTTGATAGTAACTTTTGCCTTGTTAATAGCTTTTCCTAAATTGTCTTTGAGAACAATTGAGTATTTTTTGACTTTAACCGATTTTTTGAAAGTTTTCTTTTTGGCTGTCAGTTTAGGTGTTGCCTTTTTGACAGTGATTTTAACAGTTGCGGTTGACTTTTTATAGATTGCATTTCCTGCAAATGTAATGGTTGCAGTATAAGTTTTTACCGGAGTCAAACCCTTTGTGGATATTGTAACTTGACCTTTAGCATTGGTTGTTGATGTTAGTGTTTTGCCATTGGAAAACTTAATTGTTACTTCACTGTTAACAATCGGATTTCCACTACTGTCAATTAAAGTAGCAATTAAATTTTTGTTTTTGCATCAAAGTAAACTATACGTTCACTGTCACTTTTGCCCAATACAACACATTCCCTTTCACTAAAAAGAACATCATCAATGTTTAGGTTTACAAGTTCACCCACACGTATACCGGTTGATGCTAAAAGCTCAACCATCGCCAAATCCCTGATGTTATCACACTTGTCCCTTAGGATTTCAAAATTCTCATCGCTTAAAACCTCTTTAACCACCCTTTTAGTTTTAATCCTATGAATCCGTCTAACAGGATTTTTCGAAATATATCCCTCATCCTCAAGCCAGCTAAAAAAACTAGACAAAACTCGTCGGACATTGTCAATCGTGGATTTTGATGCATTACTTTGATTTTTGTACTCCGATAAGTATTTTCTCAAATCATCTGTTGTGATGTTTTCAATTTTAAGATTTATTGACTCCAACATCTTGAAAATCGTGTTTCCATAATAATCAATGGTTTTTTCAGAACATCCTTCGATTTGTTTTGCTGAAAGAAAAGACACTAACAATTCTTGATTTTCTTTTGATTCATCATTTGATAATATCTTATCCTTTTTAAAAACTTCAAAATCGTTCAAAATAATTTCAAGATGTCCATTGAGTTTTTCCAGTTGAATTTCATTTAAATAAGGTTGCATTTTACTTCCTATCAATCTAATCAGTTCATTTTTTCATTAAAATCACCTATTCAAATATCTATTTAACCCATCCATAAACATGTGAAAATATGACTTTTTCTCATAAACCTAACTTTAAATAAAATAAAAAAAGTTAGTCTTATATGCCTAAAATAATAAAATATTTAAAAAGTTAGTCTTATATACCTAAAAAATATATATAATATTATGGTTCAAAGAGATTTATACATGAGACAAATCACCCCATTAATCGACAATGAATTAATCAAAGTGATTACAGGCATTAGAAGATGTGGAAAGTCATACATGTTAGGATTAATTAAAGAAGAGCTTCTTAAAAGAGGAGTAAAAGAACATAACATAATACTTATTAATTTTGACAGCAAAAAATATAAAAACATCAAAAATAGTGATGAATTAGATAAAATTGTCGAAAAATCAGTTAAAAATAAAAAAGGAAAAGTATATTTATTTTTTGATGAAATTCAAAATGTTAAAAAATGGGAACGATCTATTGCAGGATATAAAGTGGATTATGACTGTGACATTTACATCACAGGTTCAAACTCAAAGCTGCTGTCTGGAGAATTGGCAACCCACTTAACTGGCAGATATTATGAAATAAAAATGTATCCATTTTCATATCAAGAATTTCTTAATTTCCATCAAAAATCAAGCAGTCTGACCATGTTTAATGAATATCTTCAATATGGAGGAATGCCGCAAACATTCATGCTCGATGAAACACAAAAGATAAACTACCTAGATGATTTGTTCAACTCAATTTTCTACAATGATATTGTAAAAAGATACCAAATAAGAGATATAGATATTCTCGAAAGACTAACTACATTCATCTTTGACAATATAGGAAAAATATTTTCAGCTTCAAGTATCTCAGAATACTATAAAGAAGAAATGAACATCAAAATTTCAAACAAAACAATAACCAACTATCTCAAATACCTGGAAAATGCATTCTTCATAAAAAAAGTAAAAAGAGAAGATTTGGAAGGTAAAGGTATCTTGAAATTCAATGAAAAATACTATGTAACTGATCATGGATTCTGTGAAGCAAAAGCAAAGGGAAACATTGACAATATCGGACGAGTCATGGAAAATATTGTTTATTTTGAGTTTTTAAGAAGAGGATGGAACATAACAATTGGAAAAACAAAAGATTATGAAGTTGATTTCGTATGCAGAAAACATAAGCAGACAATATATGTTCAGGTAAGCTATCTGCTTGAAAGCGAAAAAACAATTGAAAGAGAATTTAGACCATTTTCTAAGATTAAAGACCATTATCCAAAATATATAATAACAATGGACCAATTCGACAGATCTCGAGAAGGAGTAAAACACATCAATCTCATAGATTTTCTAACTGAAGAAGTTAATTAACATTAAATATATGCACTAAATAATTCCAACATTATTTAATGTTATAACTCATTTTAAATCATTAAAATTGCTTATGAACCTATAAACTTATATTTATTATCCTATCGATTTGACTGTGAAAAATGATTCATAAAGTTATAATGATGATTAACATACTTTTGGTTGGTGTTTAATTTTATTAAAAATAAAAAAATTTGTTGTTTGATGATTACATTATCAAATAAAAAAATATTAATTATGATTCAACAAAAACTAGAATTAAAAATTATAAAAATTTTTCTGCTTCCTTCATAAATTCTTCAGCATTATTAACCCATAATCTAGCTATGTTTTCAGTAATTCCATCAACTGCATCATAATCCGCATCTTCACGAAGTGATTGTCCTCGTGCAAGATATTTTGCAATCTTTCTATCAAAATCATCATGTTTCACATAAACTTGACCAAATAAAGAAATCAAACCTTCATGAGATTTAGGATAGTGCCCCTTTTTAATCAACAATGCTTTTGCAGTTAAACATACAATAATATGATGCACTGACAGATGTTGCATACTGCTGATTGTCAAATAGGATCTTACTTGAAGTTAACTTATCATTAGCTTTTGAAATAAACTCCTCCACTTCAGACAAGAACAACACCCTCCTCAAGCACATTTGTCAAAAATGAATAATCCTTTGCATTATTAAATCTGTCCACTGACATTATATGTGGTGAAATCAGTTCCTGATAATCAAAAACAATATCTCCAACTACCTCTGTAATGACAGAATCAATTTCCTCCCAATAATCAGAAACTATCAAAATGTCAATATCAGAATCTTTTCCATCATCACCACGAGCAACAGAACCAAACAGTATAATTCTAAATATTTTATCAGAATTAATGGCCTCTGCAAACTCGCGAGCAATTTTATCACGATTATTCATACATAATCACCTAAAAGATTATAATTTTTATAATTAATGATATCAACTTCATTAATAATAAATATATTTGAAGTGCGACTTTATGAAAAAACACAATGCACACATAAACTGATATTAATATACTATTGATTTGACAACACTAAAAGAATGATGAATTCATAATCTGGTTGATGATTAAGATATTTTTTGGTTGATGATTAATTTTTTTAAATTCCATAAATTACTTATTTTATGATTTAAAGCATTTAAATGGAAAATAAAAAAATAGTGTTGGTTGATG
>CAZLPA010000032.1:0-7435 GCA_964561295.1 uncultured Candidatus Saccharibacteria bacterium
CTAGACTTTTAGGCCGGTTTCCACTATCTACAGCAGACCTCACCTTATGTCTAGAATAACCCTCTAATTTTAGCACACCTCAAGATAATTGTCAATAAATCCGTCGATTTTTCCATCTAGAACCGCATCTGGATCGGTCTCTTCATAGCCAGTACGTGTATCTTTTACCAACTTGTATGGCTGCAAAACATAATTTCTAATCTGCTGTCCCCATCCCGCCGACTCGCCTGCGCGTAATTTATCAATCGATTCTGCATGCTGCTCTAATTGCATCTGCACTAATTTACCTCGCAAAATCTCCATCGCCTTTTCCTTATTTTGAAGTTGTGAACGTTCATTTTGAATCGCCACCACCGTATTAGTCGGCAAATGGGTAATTCGTACGGCCGAATTCGTCGTATTTACGGATTGTCCGCCATGCCCACCAGAATGGTAAACGTCAATCCTTAAATCCTTTTCATCAATTTGTACATCAGTATCCGCTTTAATCACTGGCAAAATTTCCACCAGTGCAAATGAAGTCTGCCGCAAATTATTGGCATTAAATGGCGACAGGCGCACCAATCTATGCACGCCATGTTCAGACTTTAGCATACCGTAAGCATGAGGCCCACTAATCTCATATACTGCGGTTTTAATGCCAGCTTCTTCTCCATCCACTTTTTCGATCAAAGTAGCCTTAAACCCATGCCGCTCAAAGAACCTTAGATACATCCTTTCAAGCATCGATGCCCAATCCATTGCCTCGGTACCACCCGCTCCTGCGGTAATCCTAATAATCGCATTTTTATCATCATACGAACCATTAAAACGCAGAGATTTTTTCAATTCTACCAGCTCCCCTTCCATCGCACTAAGTTGTTCACCCAACTCTTCTTTTAGACTTTCATCAGAAAGCTCCAAAAGTTCTTTCAAATCTTCAACCTGAGCCTTAAGCAACACCCACGGTTGCGTTTCTTCCGACAATCGTGCTAATTCCTGATTTTTTAAAGTAGCTTTTTCTACATCCCGCCAAATCTCTGGCTCCGCCACCTCTTTTTCTAATCTCACTAAGTCTTTAAGTTTATTTTCAATCTTCAATCTCTCATAAGCCCTCAAAAAATCTTCTTCCAAAACCAAAAGTCGTTTCGACAGCTCTTGCATAAGACCATTATAGCATATCTAATCAGCTAAAATTAGCCCCTTGCGGGGCCAATCTTAGTGTGTGAGATACCAGGACAAGTCGTTCGAGTTAAACTCGAGCCTCATTTTCTCCCGGCCAACCAGAACGTCGAAAATATGTAATGTCGCCTGCCCCGCAAAATGAATTTGCGTTCGCAGAAGTTCAGTGATCTCGGTTTCGCTCTGACCTCGCCGCCTAAATGTTAAAGGCTGGCATGGTGTCATTTCGTAACCGAAAAGCGCCATTACTTCGACTCTTTCTGTTTTATTTTTGTTAAAGTTTTTCATAAAAGACTCCTTAAATTAATTTAGTGAGTCATTTATGTGAGCCCTAATTTTGGCTCATAGTCGAGGGCATAAATGACGATACCCAGGACCTTTAACTTTTCTCTACGCCAGTGACCTAAGTTTAGCTAGAGCACTTTCATTATAGCACATTTTAGGTTATAATATGCAGATGAATATTTGGGAAAACTTGCCAAAACCCTTCTTAATTCTGGCCCCCATGGAAGGCGTCACAGATATTGTTTTTCGCCAAGTTATCGCAAAAGCCGGACGCCCAGACTTGTTTTTTACTGAGTTTACCAATGTTTCTTCCTATGCTTCCGAAAAAGGCCACAAAAACACCCTTGAAAGATTACAGATTTCTTCCACCGACACCCCTATTGTCGCTCAAATCTGGGGTAAAAATCCCGAGCATTTTTCGGAATGTGCACAGGCGCTTGCATCACTCGGCTTTGCTGGCGTAGACCTCAATTTTGGCTGTCCTGATAAGAACGTCAATCGTGCCGGTGGTGGCGCTGCTATGATCAAAACCCCCGAGTTGGCTATTGAATGTTTTAAAAATGCACAAAAATCCACCGATTTGCCAGTTTCCATCAAGACTCGCCTTGGCTGGAGCCAAGTCGAAGAATATCAAACTTGGCTATCTACCTTGCTCGCCGAACATCCTGCCGCCCTCACTGTACATCTTCGCACCAAAAAAGAAATGAGCAAAGTTCCCGCTCACTACGAATTAATCCCAGAAATCATTAAACTCCGTAACCGAATCAGTCACAAAACCAAACTAATTATTAATGGCGACATTAAAAACAAAGCCCACGCCATGAAACTATATGCTAAATACCCCGAGATTAACGGTTTCATGATCGGCCGTAGCGTTTTCGAAAATCCCTACTGCTTCACCAATCACGTCCCCACCAGCGAAGAATTAATGAAGCTCTTAAAACTCCATTTAGATTTGTTTGAAAAATATGATTTTTCATCTTACGAACCATTAAAACACTTCTTCAAGATTTATATTAATAACTTCCCGGGCGCCAAAGAACTCCGCGCTCAGCTTATGGAAACTCATTCCGTACCAGAAGCACGCAAAATCATTTCAGAATCCGGAGTTAAGTTATGAAAATCGGATTATTCGATTCTGGCATTGGTGGCACCACCATCCTAGACGCCATAAAAAATCTTCTTCCAAACGAAGAGTATAAATATATCGCCGACACCAAAAATTGCCCTTATGGCGAAAAAACTACCGATGAGCTAAAGAAAATCACTACAGACTGCGCAAAAGAACTCGTAAATTGGGGCGCCGAAATTATAGTCATTGCCTGCAATACCGCTACCACCAAATGTATCGCCTACCTTAGAGAAAAATACCCCAACGTGCAGTTTATTGGCACCGAGCCCGCCATCAAAGTTGCCACTGACTCTGGTGCTAAAAATATTCTTGTCATGGCCACCCCCAACACAGTTAATTCAAATCGCACCAAAGCCCTCATTAAAGAAAACCAAAAACCTAACCAGAACATAGAGCTACTTGCCTGCCCAGGTCTCGCTACCGCTATTGAAAGAAACTATCAATCAAAAAATCACCAAGAAATCTCAAAACTTTTGAAAGAGCTCTTCAAAAATGTTACCATTACTCCAGACGTCATTGTACTCGGCTGTACTCATTACTCACTTATTAAAGACCTAATTAGCCAATTTTATAAAAATGCTAAACTCGTAGATGGCTGCGCTGGCGTCGCCAAAAGAGTGCAAAGCTGTTATAATTAAATTATGAAAATCGCTTTACTAGGTTATGGCAAAGAGGGGCAAGCCGCCGAAAAATATTTTAAATCTCATTTTGATGCTGAGTGCACCATCTATGAAAATCTCACTCCCGCCGAATTTGCCGAAAAAGACTATTCTTCTTATGACATAATTCTCCGTAGCCCTAGTATCCCGCCTTTCAATAATAAAAAGCTCACCTCTCTCACTTGTTACTTTTTCGACCATTGCCCATGCCCTATTATTGGCGTCACCGCCACCAAAGGCAAAGGCACTACTTGTTCGTTCATCAAATCTCTCCTAGACGCCGCCGGTGAAGACGCTTATTTAGTTGGCAATATCGGCACTCCGTCTATTGAAATCTTAGACCAACTCAAGCCCACCTCAATCGTAGTCTACGAAATGTCTAGCTTTCAACTCTGGGATTTAGAAAAATCCCCCCACATCGCCGTTGTTGGCGCCATTGAGCCAGACCATCTCAACGTTCACCATGGCTACAATGATTATCTAAATGCTAAGGCCAATATTTGCCGCCATCAAACCGCAGATGATTACCTGATTTACTATAAAGACAACGCCGATTCTCTTAAAATCGCCGCTACCGATAACCTCGCCCACAAAATTACCTATCCATTCATTATCCCACAAGAAGTCAAAACCGCCATCAATCTCCCCGGCGAGCATAACATAAGAAACGCTATGGCCGCCATCGCCGCTGTGGCCTCCTACAAAAACATCTCACCAGATGAATATCTAAATACATATAGAGCCGAAATTATTGAAGGCCTCTCTAATTTCCATGGCCTCCCACACCGTCTGGAATTCGTTTGTAAAAAAAATGGCATTAAGTATTACGACGACAACTTCTCCACCAATCCAGCTTCCACCAAAGTCGCCATCGAGGCTTTCCCAAACGCAAATGTCATTATTATTATCGGCGGCCGTGATAAAACCGACAACGCCGACATCCCCGAAATTTACGAAGTTTTAAAATCAAATAACATCAAAAAGATCATCCTCCTCGGCGAATCTGGCCATGAACTTGCTCATCGCTATCAAGATAATCGCTTCATCCTCACAGAATCCCTAGCAGAAGCTGTCACCACTGCCACCAAAGAAGCCGCCGCATTCACAAATGCCATCGTCCTCATGTCACCTTCCGCCGCCAGCTTCGATATGTTTAAAAATGTCTACGACCGTGGCGATCAATATAAGTCACTAATATTAAAAATTTAGTCTTGTTTCTAGCGCCGAAATCATTGCCTTCTCTACCGAAGACACCGTTGCAAAAGCCTTAATGCCGGACCCGGCGAATTCCCGCGCTAATTCAATCATTTCCGCCCGGTCAATGCCCTTAATCAAATTCGGCATATCATCATATTTCTCAATCGTCTCATTTGTGAAATAATTCTCGGCATAATAGTCCGCAATCTGCCCTACCGTTTGCGCACCCATCTGAAACCTACCAAGCGCATATGATCTCGCCGCTTCAAAATCCTCTGCCGAAATTTCACCATTTAGAGTCTTCGTCATCTCAGTTTGAATCAAAGCAAATAGTTCTTCTGCATTCTCAATATTCACCTCACCATCAAAATCCCAATATGAATTATGTGCGTTTGACGCCACCGAGCTACCCATGCCATACACCAAGCCGCGCTTTCTTGCTGACCCAAAAATCTTTGAATTTGTTGTGCCGTTCAGAATATGATTCAGACAATTCATCGCAAACACTTCATTCGATTCCAAATGCCTTGGCGTTATTAATGAAAATCCAAATGTAATATTTGAAGCGTCTTTTCGTCTAATCGATACCGCCTCCGAAGAATGCAATTCTGCGCGTGGAATTTCAAACTTTTCCCCTTCTTTCAACTCCCAATTTTCTAAGGCATGAATAATCTTGTGTTTTCGCCCGTGAATCTTACCAGCAATAATAAACAGCATATTCTTAGCCGTATGTGTCCGTCGATAATGCTCCCTAATATCTTTGAGCTCAATATTTGAAATTGTTTTTAGTCGCTCCGGCAAATCCAAAACATCCTCACCTACTGCCTGCTGTACCCGCGGCCACAGCAAACGATAATAATCGTTCATATATCCAGTCAGCTCCGAACGCACATTGCTCTTTTCAGACTTCAATTCTTCTTCATTAAACTTTGGCTCGCAAATCGACACCCGCTGAAGCTCCATAATTCGATCCCACTCAAAATCCGCACATTCCGTTTCATAGCACACTGAAACATCTGAAGTCCAAGCATTATGATAAGCCCCGTTTTTAGTAAACTCCGCTTCAAAAGCCTGCTCATCCTTGTACTTAGCATTTGCTCCAAAAGCTAAATGTTCCACCACATGTGGTATCTCATAAACATCATGACTCTTCGCATACAGCATCCCAGCTCGAAACTGAATTCGCGTCGACATCACGCTAGCCCCAGGAATATCAATAAGGAGCCCTTTTGCGCCATTTTTTAGATTAATTTCTTCAACTGAATGCTTCATATATTGACAAAATAAACAACTTATGCTATAATTAAAGCATCGGATTATTTCCGCTTGGCTTTTGATTTCTTACGTTTATTTTTAGCTTTCTTAGTCGCCGACTTTGTCTTCGGCGCCTTTTTCTTAAATTCGCTATCTAAATTCTTCTCGCCTTTGCTAATTTCGTTCACGCCACGCTCAGTCTGCCCCTCTGCCATCTTGGTAAGCTCGGACTCATACTCTTCGCCGTCTGTTACATTATCAGCCCTGGCCTCTGCTGGAGTGATTGTAAGCAAAATCTTCAATACTTCCTCGCGCAAATTCCTTTGCAAGCCGTCAAACAACTTCTGTGACTCTGAACGGTATTCCACCAATGGGTCTCTCTGCCCTACGCTACGCCAATGAATCCCCTCGCGAAGATGTTGCATATTCTCTAGATGCTGCATCCAGAGCATGTCTAGCACCTTGAGGTACACTTCCCGCTCAATTTTTCGCATAGTTTCTGCACCAAATTCTTGTTCTTTGGCTTTATAAGCTTCTTCTAGAGCTTCAAGCGCTAATTTCTCACGCTCTTTTTCTTTTCGTTTCAAGCCAATCTCATGAATCAGATCATCATCAAAATCAAATACCGCTTTAAATTCTGCATCAAAGTTCTTATTTACACGCGAAGAAAACTCTGTCAAAGTCCTAACTTCATCACGCATCAACCTCTGAATTTCACCGTAAATATCCTGCCCTTCCAAAATCTTTCGGCGCATCATATAAACTACTTTACGATGACGATTAATCACGTTATCATACTGCACCACGTTTTTGCGCGAATCGAAATTAAATCCCTCAATCCGCTTCTGTGCCGCCTCCAAAGTCTTCGAAATCGACTTGGTTTGAATCGGCATATCATCCGCCACTCCTAGTCTCGTCATCAACATCTTCACTCTATCACCCTGGAAAATTCGCATCAAATCATCCTCGCAAGACACGAAGAACTGTGTCGTACCAGGATCACCCTGACGACCACCACGACCACGCAACTGATTATCCACCCGTCTAGAATCATGTCGTTCCGAACCAATCACCACAAGTCCGCCCAACTCTTTCACACCAGGCCCTAGCTTGATATCAGTACCACGTCCTGCCATATTCGTTGCAAGTGTAATCGCACCTTTCTCACCCGCTTTAGCAATAATCGCCGCCTCACGTTCGTTATTCTTAGCGTTCAAAATCTCATAAGGCAACCCGTATTGCTCCAGATAATGTGCAATTTCCTCGTTATTAGCAATCGAGCCTGACCCCACTAGCACTGGCTGGCCCTTTTCATGGTATTTCTTAATTTCCTCTGCAATTGCTTTCAGTTTCGCCGCCTTCGTCTTATAAATCAAATCGTCCTTATCTACACGCGCAATCGGCCTGTTCGGTGGAATCTGAATCACATCAACCGCATAAATCTGTTGGAACTCCTCCGCCTCCGTGAATGCTGTACCAGTCATACCCGACAATTTTTTATACAACCGGAAGAAATTCTGAAACGAAATCGTAGCGAGCGTCATCGATTCCTGTTTCACTGCCACCCCTTCCTTCGCTTCAATCGCCTGGTGCAACCCCTCATTATAGCGCCGACCTTGCATCAACCGACCCGTATGCTCATCTACGATAATCACTTCACCCGAATTCGTCACCACATAATCTTTATCACGCTTAAACACAATCTGCGCTTTAATCGCTTGCTCCAAATGATACACTAGTGGCGTAT
>CAZLPA010000033.1:0-7179 GCA_964561295.1 uncultured Candidatus Saccharibacteria bacterium
AGGAGTTCTAGATGTCTGGAACTAAAGCTGGCGGCATGAAAGCTGCTGCTACCAATAAAGCTAAATATGGTAAAGAATTTTACGCTCGTATTGGTAAAAAAGGTGGTCAGAACGGCCACACTGGCGGATTTGCCGCTAACCCTGCTCTAGCCCGCATCGCCGGCGCTAAGGGTGGCCGCATTTCCCGTCGTGGCCCAGCTAAAAAAGCTGCCTAATAAATAAAAAAAGAACGCTCCTAGAGTGTTCTTTTTTTATTGGAAAGCTTCACATCTCGGGCAATGATAAACCCCATCAGGAGTTTGGTAGCAAGTTAACCCACAATTTTGACAACAAGATTTTTTATCAAGCCAATCCCGGTAGGTATTAAGCTCTTTTTCAATTAGGGAATCGTCTAGAACTATATTGTAGATTGAGGAAATCTCGCGTGCCTTTTTCCAAGCCTCTCGTTCCATTTTTAAGCGCTCAGCACCAGTAGAAAAAGTCTTGTGTCCAGATAAAGCATGGCCCAGCTCATGTAGTAGCAGCATTTTGTCATTCTCCTCATCAGGCCCCATAACAATCGTCCTTGGCGGCCGAAAAGAAAACCGCCTGCCAGCACAAAACTTGAACTCTGGATAATCACTCTTTACTTTTGCTAAAAAGGTAGCATCCATAAATTACTGACTCCAATGGTCTTTTTGGGCGACGGTATTGCACCCCTAAGTTTGGTAAAAACTTAACAAAATACTTAAAAATCTTACCGAGCGGCCCGCCAATGACTATTATATCGGGGCACTGTACGGTTATTATATCTGGCAACCCAAGAGAGATTCTACGTGCTACATCCATCATAATCGGCTTCCCCCTTAAACTGGTAGCTTGTTTTACGTGATAATATTTTTCTAATGCACTTGCGGCCGCAATATCCTCCCACTCAACGTCAACGTCGTTATATTTGTATATCTTATGCCCAGGTTCAAAAGTTGCCGATTCCGGCAGTAACTTACCACGTTCTGCTATTCCACCACCAATACCAGTAGAAAAAGTCAAAAATACTACCCGCCCACGATAGCGACTAGCTTCATATAGTGTTGCCAAATTGGCATCATTTTCAAAATAAATCGGACAATTGAACAAATTTTTTATAGGAGTATACAGGTCAACAAACCCCCAATTACGATTGCCTAAAGAAACTGAACAATTATTTTGAACAATACCAGGTATGGCCACAGTGACGGCCTTTATCGGACGATTATTGAAAGCATTCAAAACCTCCATAAGGTCTGTCAAATATCTCTCAAAATTTTGTGCGGTCTTAAACTTAAAACGCCTAAGCACTCGTCCACGCTTTGAAAAAAGCGCAACTAGTGTCTTAGTTCCTCCAATATCTACAGCCAAGTACATATCTTGATTATAGCATAAAAATTTGGTATAATTAACGACAGTTTTAGGCTCATTCACAGTATTCGCTACAAAAGCGAGTTCTCTGAATGAGTCTAAAGGAAGGAATATCAATTTATGGCAAATGCCAAAAAACTAACCATGGACGAGCTCTTAGCCGGTAATGAAGAGGTCGCCAAAAAGGTTATCGCTGGTGATACCGTAAAGGGTACGGTTATCTCAGTTAAAAAGCACGAGATTTTAGTGGATCTCGGTGCACAGGGTGTTGGATTGGTCCCTCGTCGCGAAGCTTCCTTTGCGCGCAATCTCAATCCGGGTGACGAGGTCTCTGCCTCTGTTATTGAAGCCGAGATGGATGACGGGTACGTCTTGCTCTCACTTCGCAAAGCAGTCAAAGATAAAGGTTGGGATGAAATCCAAGCCAAACTCGATAATGCCGAGACCGTAGAAGTCACGCCGTTTGATGCTAACAGGGGCGGCTTATTGGTCGAATATGAAGGCATTCGTGGGTTTTTGCCAGTCTCACAACTTTCAGCAGAACATTATCCACGCGTTGGCTCTGCCGACAAAGACGAGATTTTGCAGCGTCTCAATTCTTTGGTAGGTAAGCAAATTAAAGTTCGCATTCTTGATGCTATCAAGAAAGAGAACAAACTTATCGTCTCTGAAAAAGAAGCCATCAAGGACGGCCTGGCCGAACGCTTTGCCGAACTTAAAGTTGGCGATGTCGTCAAAGGCGTTGTCACTGGCGTAGTGGATTTCGGTGTTTTTGTAAATGTTGATGGTATTGAAGGCCTCGTACACATCTCAGAAATCTCCTGGGAGCGTGTTAATAATCCATCAGACTATGTTAAAGTTGGCGAAACTATTGAAGCTAAGATTATTGCCATCGACAAAGAGCGCCTGTCACTTTCTATGAAGCAACTTGTTGAAGATCCATGGCTCCATGAAGTAGAGAATCTTAAGAAGGGTGCCAAAGTAGAAGGTACGGTTACTCGTATTACTCCATTTGGTGCATTCGTACAGATTTCACCAGCCGTTGAAGCGCTCGTTCACGTTTCTGAATTGGGTGAGGGCTCAGATGTTGATCCAGAAAAAGTTTTCACCTTAAATGAACGCAAAAGCTTCAAGGTTCTTGATATTGATAAAGAGGGCCGTAAGATTTCTCTATCAATTGCAAAATAATAGCAAGACAAAAAACAACCCATTTAGGGTTGTTTTTTGCTGGACTTTTATAAGCTTAAACGTTATAATTTAGAAAAGCGCTTAAAAGAAAGGTCATACAAAAATGCAAAACATTGACGATTTTATTGAAAGTCTTCTCGTCGACAAAGGTATTACCGATGTTGATCCAGAAGTTAAGGCAGAGCTTAAAGAGGACATGAAGAACCGATTGCTCGACCAAATTAATCGTGCCGCCATTATGCAATTAAGCGAAGAAAAAGCAGCTGAATTAGCCGAATTGGTTGACAACCCAGAATTCACGAACGAAAAAATGACCGAATTTATTCAAAACTCTGGCGTCAATCTTACAGAGGTCGCACTTGATACGATGCTAAAGTTCCGCGGTTTTTACTTGCAGGGAGAATAAAATGAACGGTGAAAGACCAAGCGCAAACCAGAATGGGAATGAGGCGGCCTCCGCATGGGACAGCCTTACCCATGATAGGATCAACCAAGATTTACAAGATGACCTTTTAAATATCCAAGATATGCTAGAACACGGCCGTATAGATCAAGCCAAGGCCGAGCGCTATCGTAAAGAAGTGAATGATCGAGCCGACGCTAGACGTGCAGAACTTGATGGTAAAACAGCCACGGAACCAGAGCCAGCAAGCGAAGTTGAAGACATAAATTTGACTTTCCAAGTTGCACCAGGCGTTACAAAAGAGGCAGAATTTAAACGTTTAACCGGGGAAGATTGGCCAGGGGTAAACTATATTGCCGAGACCAGTGGCGTCAGTGACGATGGCTACGACTATCCCATAGAAGAATGGGTCATCAGAAAACGCACCGCTGAAGAAAAAGCTCCCGCTGACACAGTGCCAACGACAGAATTAGCGGATACTCCCAGCGACGATAAGGCCCTGCAACGCAAGCTTGAGCAAATGGCACAACGTGGTGACGATGAAGAATTTTCCGGAGAGAAAAATACCAATGATGCTACCGGCAAGAAGCGCACTCGCAGGCTATTTGATCTATATCCACAGATGAAAGGCGAATCCCGCCAAGATTATGTTCAGCGTCTTAATCGGATGCGCGAGCTTACCGCTCAGTTTGAAGCCGAAGAACGGGCCAAGAATGAAACTAAGTCTGATGCTGAAGAGGCCGAAAAAGCCGAACATGAAGCCCGCGAAAGAGCCGAGCACGAAGCTCGCGAAAAAGCCGAAGCTGAGGAGGCTGATAAGGCTGCTCGCATTGCCGCACTTGAAGCTGAAAAAGCTCGCCTCGAGGCCGAGGAACGTGAGCTCGATGACAAAATGAGGCCACTCACTGCCATCAACGCAGATTTTACCCATGACAAAAGAGAACTTGCCCACGATCTCGCCGAAGGGGCATTGAATGAAGAAGTTGCCAAGAGCCGTCTTCTCAAAAGGCTTTGGAAGGGCACACTCTTCAAAAAATATTATGAAAAGAAATATACTAGTGAATTCCTAGAAGGCGATCGCACAGTTGATATTGATGGTAAAGATTTCACTGTCGACCAACTTATCGAACGTCGCAAAGACAGCGCTATTAGGCGCTTCGTCTTAGGCGCAACCGAGGATATGCGCTATATCCACGAACAAATTGGTAAAAAACGTAAAGACGGCACATATGATGGCGAGAAACTAGCGGAAGCTGACGAGGAGACTACGGCCGAGGTTAGGAGCGCTATCGAAGAATTTGCATCCGCTAAAATCCCTGAAGGCGGTAGCTTAGAAGATCTAAAACGCGAATTTACCGATCGTATTGCTCGCTTCAAGGCAGAAGCAAAAGACTCTGGTCAATCCATAGATACTCTTATGATAGACAATTATCTTGAAGTTGCCATTCAGGCTCGTGAACGTGCAGAACATGGCATCGCCATTGAACACGTCATGGAAGGTTTTAAAGTCTATAATGCAGAGGTTCGTGATGGGATTCGCACCGAAGCTCATCGCGACAATATTGATAAGGTGGTTAATTGGTTAGAAAGTAGTAAAATTGGTCAATTTATACCAGCTGAGGTTATCGCTGGGGCTGTTAGCATCACTTCCGCACTTACACAAACCGGCGTTCGCGCCGTAACCGGGGTAGCGGGCGGTATGCTAGTTTCTAGTGCCATTTCTGGCCTCAAAGAACGTAACCGTATCACCGAGGATCGTGCTCGTATGTTGCGCGATGCTGCCAATGGTCTAGAATATAGTGGCACAGCTACTTCTGAGGAAGAGCCCAAGTCTCGCCGCGCCAGAAGAATTGCTAAATATGAAGCTCGTATTGGTGGTACGCTTTATGATCTGCAAAAAGCTAGTAGTCTAGCTGACAATATTGAAGCCGCTCTTAGTACAGAGGGTGCAAACCACAGCGAAGTTTTACTTCGTGCTATTGCTGAAGCCCGTGTCCGCATCGAATTATCGGACAGCGAGCAAAAAGACCTCATTGCTTACTCATCCGCAGACCAACGTGGTAGCGAGCGTCTTAGACTGGACAGAGTAGTTATTGAAGCCGAGAGAACTCTTTCGGAAGATGGCGCCGCTAAATTAGGTAGCATGAAAGAACAGATAGCAAAAGAAATCTATGGCGATGTTACAGATAAAGATAGAGATTTTCGCCGTAAGCGCGCACTTATGGCCACCAAGAAAGCGGGCAAGACTCTAGCTATCGGCGCCGCCACATTCTTTGTCTCGCAGGAAGTTATGGCTGCCTTTGACCCCAGTAAGATTGGCTTGCTTGAGAAAGCCGGCATCATCAATACCGAGAATAACGCCAACGCCAGTGAGACTATTTTAGCCGGTTTGGCTGGTCCTCGTATTCGTACCGAGGTTAACACACAAACTATCGAAAACGTCAGTGGCGATCGCCAAGTTGAAATCGAGGGGTATGAAAAAGCCGGATTCACTAAGACGGAAACTTCCGGCGCTTGGACTGAAGTTAAAACTGACATGGTAGAAGTTAGTCCAGCTGACTCCACTGCCCAAATTAGTGTTAAGTATGATGGCTGGGCCAATAACGGCACTAGAGTGTCGGATGGCAATGAGCTCCGCGCTTACCTACGAGATGGTCAATTTGTCTCAGGTATGCGAGGTACTTCCACTATGGGCAATCAAGTCATTAATTATGAAGCCACCGCTGCTGCTGGCAGAGTTAAAGGTTATGTTACTATCGGCGGAGCCAAATTTGAATTGGCATCCAAAGTCAATGAAGCCGGCCAGCTTACATGGGGAGAGAATGGCCTATTTACTACTACTACCGGCGAAACAATTCGTGCAGTCGGCGAGAACGGTGAAAAGTTATACAAATACTTTGAAATTGCCGTCGATAATGGCCTAGATAAAGACGGTCTCACCCATATCATTCCACTAGCTACAGACGTGGGGCGAGACTCTTTCACTGGTACTATTAGCCAAGTCACAGAGACCATAGTCGAGCATCCGGCGATTTATGATTTCACCAAAACTACCATCAGCGAATTCCCGCGTGCAGTTTCCATGGCTGGTATCGCATTTGCTCCAGAAACTGCGCGTACTGGTCTAGGTGCCACTCGCGAGACCGAACAAAATCCAGATGATGGTCAGTATATCATCAATATTGATACCACCAATGGTCCAGAAATGTACACCGGCGAAGCAGCTAGACGTATCATTGAAGGCTCATCACTAGAATCTGCCAGTACTTCAGAAGTAGGAAGTTTTAGTAATGAAATGAGAGAATTGATTACAAACAGCCGCGACTCCATTGGTGGGGAAGCAGGTGTTGACGCCTTGACCGATACATCACCAATGACTCCAGAAGCTCAAAGTCGCTGGAACGCCTGGTGGAGTAGTCTGGACGAAAATAGTAAAAAAGCCGTGCTTGGCATTGTTGACAGAATTGAAGGCTCTAGCTCCAAAAGAGAACTTACCTGGGGTAATGGTATCCGTTCTTGGCTAGTAATGAATAACAGAAAATAGTATCGGCGTCCCGATTATGGTATAATTAGAGCAAGGAGATTTTTGTGAAGTATACCAAAAAAGATTATGAAGAACGCCCATGGCTTAAGTTCTACGAAGAGGAGGGCATCCCGGGCAATATAGAATATCCAGATTGTTCAATTGTTGACATGGTAATGCAAAGTGCAGAAAAATGGCCAGATAATATTGCCTATTCTTACTACGGCCACAAGGTTACCTATAAAAACTTTGTCAGAAAAATCGAAAAAGCCGCCCGCGCTCTTAAAAATTATGGTGTCAAGGAGGGCGATCGCGTCACGATTTGTATGCCAAATACTCCAGAAGGCATCACGATGGTCTATGCAGTAAACATGGTTGGCGCGATTTGCAATATGGTTCATCCTCTTTCATCCGAAAAGGAACTCGAATATTACATCAGGGTTGCCGAATCCAAATATGTTTTAGTCTTTGATGCTGTCTTTGATAAAATTTATCGTTTACGTGACACCGCCCAGCTTGAACGTATTATTGTCGTCCGCCCATCTGATGGACTTGGCTTTTTAAAACAAAAAATGTATCGCCTCCTTCATGTCAAGAAAGTCAAATTGCCATCCAATGATAGTCGAGTAGTTTTATGGGAAGATTTTATTGCTAACTCATATTTCTATCAAGGCAATTACCACGAGGA
>CAZLPA010000034.1:0-6682 GCA_964561295.1 uncultured Candidatus Saccharibacteria bacterium
GCAGCAGAGTAGAGACTGCCACCCCAGACTTGGAAAGAGGGGCGTTTGGAGATAATAAAACACTTAGAATCCGAAATCGTCCACTTACCATCTCCATCCTTACTTATGTTGGTGTCTGCACCACTTGTAGATGGATAAACAGCCATTGCCACACATATTTGTGTACCTGCTGGCGAATCCGGAACATTTGCTGTAGTGCTACCAGAAACAGTAGAACCCTCCATATTACCAGAAGCGTTAAGTGTTATATTGGATGAATCCTTCATGTAGCCACACCTACTACCTTGTGTAATTCCATAATATATACATAAATCTATGTCTTTATTACCAAATCCGCTTGTACCAACCTTAGGCCCACTTGTGCCACTACCAGAAATATAGTAAATCAGCTTTTCTTTTGCCTCCCGTACTATAGTGGCATAGGCCTCATCTTCAGATCCATCCGTAGTCTCACTATTTGTCTTAGGTAAAACATCCACTGTATAATCAATGGCAACTTTTTCGCCTGCATAGGCAACCTCATCGTTGCCTACTTCGTCTATTGTGGCGCCAGTTCTAAAGTTGTACGGCACCACCGCCTTGGCACTGTCCTCAACTGCTGCAGTACTCACTTGCGCCAAGTTATCACCACTACTATTTATAAAGGTAACCTGGCTTGGGGTAGTCTTGGCAGCTTCATTTTTATTGGTTTTTGCATAACCAACCAACTCCTTCCCCACATCAGAAGTCGTCACAGTATGCGCCTTATCTTGTTGTCTTGTAACCGTGGAGCCCAGATTATAAGTATGATCCGTCTCGGCAAACGTCGCACTCGGATCGGCGTGCAGAGTAAAACCATTATTCCAATTCTTCAAACTGCCTTTATTACTATTAAACAAATCTCCTAATTTTACACTAGAACTATTTGCAACAACTGTGCCACCATTAATCTGTATTTTTTGTGGCTTCAGATTATATGTATATTGTAAAGTTGGTCTATAAGTTGCCCTATATCCAATGTCGTCGCTCGGCTTAGCGTAAACCACGTCCATATAATCATTATATTTTTCAACATCATCATTCTTAACTTTTATGTCTAATATTTCACCAGACTGCGCATTTCCCAAAGCCGAAGCACAAACTGTTAAAGTTATACGGCTTGTCGCTATATTAGGCGCAAAAGATAAATTTTCACAAACCACCTGCCCTGGATATAGGGTTACTTCCGAATCGCTCGCGCTCCTCACAGTTGTGGCTACATTATTACCAGTAAAGCTAGCCGTCAAATTATTGGCTAATGTCGTATTGCTCACGCTAGAATAATTTGAAGTTCGCGTAATCGAATAAGTTACTGTACCATCACCAGCAGTCCGTCTCAGGTTATGCTCAAATTGCACCTTGCAACCATTCACCGGATCACAATTAGACACATAGCGCGTCTTCGTATCACTTGTATTTTTCCAACCAGTCGAGTCCCATCCACCACCACTACCAACCCTAGACATCCCTTCAAACTCATTCCTCACTGCTGTAGTAGCAATAGTCGTATCAGTACAAGTTGAACTCCCGCCAACCGTATATGTTTCACCAGATGTAAAACTAGTCCCATTCACAGTATGTCCGGTCAAAGTATAACCGTTATTTACGGTAAAAGTAATTTTAAGTTCATCGCCCTTATATAAAGCCCACGGCGTACCAGCACCAGGCCAAGTATGCGTATAGGCCAAAGAATACAAAGATTTCGTTCTTTCTACAGTTATACTAGTACCAGTTCCCGCACTTACTGTCAATGTGCAGCCTGGCGCATAGTAAGCGTAGACCGTTTTATCTTCCGTCAAATCTCTGACATTAAATGTATTATAAACTGTCTTGCTACCGGTATCATATTTATCCGTACTAGCATTTGATATATATACACTACTGCTTGTACTAGTTGTAGTTACAAGATCGGTCATACCAGACGAAGCTTTACCGCTATCTTTCCATCCGATAAATTTATATTTATTACTGCTCCACAAATCTTTCCGCGTCACCGACACCAACCCAGTGCCAGTAGCACTATTGTCCCCATCATTTATATCACCATTATTATAAATATTCTTCCCCTCTACCGTTAAAGTATGTTCAGGATCAACTTCATCAACATTATCAGGCCCACAAAACCACGCCAAATTACTATCCTTATTCCAACCATGCCAAAAAGTAACTGGATCCTTTTCTTGTAAAGCCTCATAAATCGCCTTTACGTCATTCCAGTTTGCGTTGTTAGCATTCAAACCATCGCCTGCCGTAGGCGGTATATAATTCATGCCGCCATACCTACCGCTACCACTATAATAGAAAAATTCAGAATCAAAAGTCACAGACGAGTTACCACCAATACCAATCACGCCACGCTGCTCGTGGCTACCATCCGCCCTCACCATTGCATATCTCCAATACCCACCATATTTCTTGCAACCAGTAATATGTCCTTTAAGAGCATAGGTGTCACTACTAGTATAGCTATCGCCACATTCCGTATTAGCATACCCATCCGTGCAAAAATCGTCAGAATCCGTAGTATAATAACGCCACGTAGCACCATAGCACGTCCACAAACCAGAAGTCTGGCTACAACCATTTATCCCGCCACCGCCCGTATTGCCACCTTCACTACCATCAGCAAACGCTTGAGCGTACATTAAAATAGCCGAAAGAACAGCTAAACAAAGCAACCCCGCTAAACATCTCACAATATTTTTCCTATTCACCACCGCCACCTCCATCATAAATTTCATCATATATCACAAAATACTTATCTCTATAATAATTCGCATTTTCATTATCACCGATGGCACGATAGGCCTTATTTAAGGCCATATAATACTGCATCTTCTCTTCGTCATCTAGCTTTCCATCATTCACAATAGCCGCGACAGCAATTGCATCCGCAGGCCGGCCACCATTTACATAAACATTTATCTTCATCATTTCAATGTCAAATTCCAAACTAGTGCCCTTATATTCTTCCAACTTGCCATCAAGATATTCTTCAGATTCGTCTATGCTCATCGGGCGTATTGTATTTAAAATCTCATTAACAATTTCATCGTCCTTTACGACTATCTCTGGAGAATTCTCTTCTCTTTGCAAATTCACCATCACAATTCCTACCGCTAACCCCACAATTGCCACCACCAAAACCAACAAAATCCCCACCAACAATCCATTACCAGAACGTCTTCGGCCTTCCTCAGTCATACTACCATTCTAGCATAACCGTCATCAAAATCCAAGTTTCTTATGCTAACTTTTTTCTCAACCACTCATCCGCCGGACCAGCCGTCATTAATACTACCAAACGTCCAGCTTCTCGCTCCGCCAAAATTTTAGCCAAAAGTTCATCATTCATATCAACCGTCTCTGCCCTGTCCGGCTCCCTTAGCCCTGCCACCAATTCAGCCGCTGTAAGCACTGGCAAATCCGGATTTTCTCTAGTTAAATATGTCGGCAACCAATATATTTTCTCCACCCCATCAAAAGCGTCAAAATATCCTTCTCTTACTTCGTGTTGACGCGTATTTTGATGCGGTTGATATACAACTACTACGCCACTTTTTCCATTCAATCGCGCTTCATCTTTTGCTACATCTATCGTAGCTTTAATCTCCTCTGGATGATGCGCATAGTCCGTATAAATTCCATCTTCCAATTTTTCAAATCTTCGTCCTACGCCCGGAAATCCATTCAAAATCTCCACAATTTTATTTAAATCAATCACTGGCGCCATCTCATGTATCGCCATCACTGCCAGTGCCGCGTCCCTTCTTCGCGCCTCGCCCGCAATTCTTAAATCAAGCTTCGGTGCTTCGTCAATAACTTTCTCGCTCTGTAACTTAAACTGCTCAAATGCCGCTATGTAATCCTCACGCGTAGGATATATGTCAGGGTGGTCATACGACACATAAGGCAACACCGTTAACCATGGATGAAACTTTAAGAAGTTACGATCATATTCATCCGCTTCATAAACAAAAAACTTGTCCCCATCATGATAGGCTCCAGACTGCGCAAAACCCAACGTCGTACCCACAATATAAGAAACCGGCAATCTCAATTTCAAAGCCGCGAATACAATCATGGCCGTAGTTGTAGTTTTACCATGCGTTCCCGCCACAGCTACCATTTTTAGATCCAATTTATCAATCAAAAAAGCCGTAAGTTCGTCGCGCTTCGTTACCTTTATGCCAGCTTCCCGCGCTAACTTCAACTCTGGATGCCCTACCGGCAAAGCCGAAGTATGCACAAACCAGTCTACCCCTTCTTGCAACTTCTCGCTCAAAAAACTCCCATCCTGCACACCAATTTTTACATCGATTCCAGCCTTCATAAGTTCCGGATAAATCGCGCCCTCGCTTAAATCAGACCCGCTCACCTCATAACCAGCTGCTTTTGCCATTAGGGCCAACGGACCCATACCAGTCCCCGATATTCCCGAAATATAAATTTTCATGCTATAATTATATAATGAAAATCAATTCTGAGCAAGAAATGCTAAATTTTGGTAAAACCTTTGCTAAAACTCTCGACCGGCAAACTTCCTCCAGCATTCTCATTGAACTTATTGGCGATGTTGGCACCGGCAAAACTACTTTTTTCCGCGGCCTCGCCGAAGGTCTTGGTGTTTCATCTACGGTTACTAGCCCTAGCTTCACCATTTCCAAAACCTATGCACTGCCAAACGGCAAAACCCTTACTCATTACGATTTCTATCGCCTTGATGATCCTGGCATTATGCAAGAAGACCTTAATGATTCCCTTAAAAACCCTAATAATATTACAATCATCGAATGGGGCAATTCCGTCCAAGATTTTCTGCCAAAAGACCGTGTCCGAATTTCCATCAAATATAATAACGATAATTCAAGAGAGATTAATGTTTTATGAAACTATATTTAGATACCAGCACGCCCAAAACCATTCTTAAATTAGATAATAAAACCTACGAATGGGAGTCTGGCCACGACCTCGCAGAAAAACTCCTTAGTTTTATCAACGAAAAACTTCAAGCAAATGACAAATCCTGGCAAGACATCACTGAAATCACTTTCATGTCTGGACCTGGCTCCTTTACCGGGCTTCGCATTGGCGCTGCCATAGTCAACACCCTAGCCACAGAGCTCAACATTCCACTATACAATCATAAAGGTGAGAAAGTCGAAATTATCCTACCAGATTATGGCCGTGATGCCAATATCTCCAAGCCAAAGAAATAGTCACTACTAGCACTACTGCAAATACACCCAATAGCATTGCTTGCACCGTTATTGCAAGCACTAGCGACTTTGTATGATTCGGGTTCACAATCAGACTCTCACCTAGTGGCGCCACGTACGACGGATTTGTCGGATCATAGGCCACCTCTACCCCACCATCACTTTTTGCCAAACTTGAATTTGTAATATTGAGCACCATATTGCTAAAGTTCAGCTTTAACACCGAGCTCTCGCCATCTCTATCCGCATGAAAAATTCGCACAATAGCGCCTTCGCCACTATTAATCTTTACACCAGAATAAGCAAAATCTTCACCATCAACCGACGCATAAACCTCTCCTGCCTCATTGATTTTAAAACTCCCAACAACAGCTTCATGTATCCCGCCCATATCCAACACTAAATCTCTCCCGACAAACACCCACGTATCATCATCCGCTAAGATTGTAAAACTCTCGTCGCCATTTGCCAAAACCTGAAACGGCACCCCTAGGCTAAACGTGAACAAATGATTATGCCCATCTTCCCAAACACCGTCATCAAACGCTATTTCGTCTAATGGATAAAAACTTTCACTAACGTAGCTAAAGCTCGCCGCATTAGAATTATAAGAAAGCTTAAGTGCACCCGCATAACTCTTACTTAGCTCATCAACTTGGCTAAACCATCTCGCAAAATTCGCTTGTTTCACACCACGATTCGATAACAAATCTCCACCAACCGCTACTGGCAGATATTGCGAATTAAGCTCTGCTTCTACTAAACCCGGCTCAACTTCAGAAACATAATATCCGCATTTCTTCCATTCAAACTGACGAGTATTTAACAATGTCTGTGTCTCAGCACTATATAAATCGACGCACTCATCCATCTTCTGGTCATAATACAATATCGGCACCGCCACCACAGTATCATCACTGAGATCTGCACTTGCCAATATTGCATCTGCTCTCTGTTGCAAAATCTCCGCCGACAGTTCATCCACCGTATTAGACATCACACCAAAGATTAAACCAATCGCTGCAGCCGCCACCGCTAACACTGCAAAACTTAAAGTTCTTAATACGAATCGTTTCTTCTGTTTCATAGCTTAAGTATAAAGCTATTTAATTATCTCGTCAATAATTCCGTACTCTTTTGCCTCTTCTGCACTCATCCAATTATCGCGGTCCATATCTTTTTCCACTTGTGCCAAAGTTTTACCTGTATTCTTTGCAAAAATCTCCGCAAGACGCTTCTTCAAAAACACCCCCTCACGTAACATAATTTCCTGATCAGTAATCTTACCTTCCGTACCAGAGGATGGTTGATGAATCATAATTCTTGCATTTGGCAAACAGTATCTCTTGCCCCTCGCCCCCGCAGACAACCGCATTGCCCCCTATGAAGCTTGCAAACCAATTCCACTCGTCTCCACATCTGGTTCAATATAATTCATCGTATCG
>CAZLPA010000035.1:0-6481 GCA_964561295.1 uncultured Candidatus Saccharibacteria bacterium
GGTCGCCTTCGGCGTTAGTGATAACTTCTGGCTTGCCGGCAACCATATAAGCGAAAGCTGAGTTAGTGGTGCCGAGGTCAATTCCAATGATTTTTGACATATTTTATCTCCTTTTCTAGCACTCATGGCTGTAGAGTGCTAATCTTCCTCTATTGTAGCAAATTAGCACTCGGATGTCAATAGTGCTAATAGCATAAAAACCTCTCAAAATAGTTTTGTGTTATAATGTAAATATGGCAATTGAGAGGTTGGTGGAGCCGGTGGCTTCAGATGATAAAGAAGAGGAGCGGATTGAGATTTCACTTAGGCCGACGACTTTTTCTGAGTATATTGGACAAGAACATCTCAAAAATAATTTGAAATTGGCAATTGATGCAGTAAAGAAGCGGAGTGACGGGTCAACTTTGGATCATATATTATTATATGGGCCACCGGGGCTAGGAAAAACAACAATGGCGGGCGTGATAGCACATGAGTTGGGGGCTTCTCTGCGCGTGACTTCGGGGCCAGCAATTGAGCGAGCGGGGGATCTTGCTTCGATTTTGACGAATTTGAAAGATGGCGACGTGTTGTTTATAGACGAAATTCATCGACTTAGGCGAGTGGTGGAAGAAGTGCTATATTCGGCGATGGAAGATTATAAACTTGATATCGTAATAGGTAAAGGTCCGGCGGCGCGAAGCGTGAGGTTGGACTTGCCGCATTTTACGGTAATTGGGGCGACGACACGGACTGGGTCGTTAGCAGGGCCTTTGCGTGATAGGTTTGGGATAATCCATCGGTTAGAATATTATAAAGAGCCAGAAATTGAGCAGATTATTGAGCGGACGGCGGGGATTTTGAATACTAAAATAAAACCGGATGCTACAAAATTATTGGCGACTAGATCGCGTTTAACACCAAGAATTGCGAACCGAATTTTTAAGCGGGTACGAGACTATGCGGATGTGAATGGTGATGGAATTGTGGATGATAAAATTGCCGTGCGAGCGTTAGACTTGATGGAAATTGATTACTTAGGATTGGATCCGGCGGACCGCAATATGTTGAAATTGATGTATGAAAATTATGGTGATAAGCCGGTAGGGCTTACTACGATTGCGGCTCTTACGGGAGATGAGGCTACTACGATAGAGGATTATTATGAGCCATACTTGCTACAATTGGGGTTGCTTGCGAGAACGCCTAGAGGTAGAGTGGTAACGGAGAAGGGAAAGAAGCATTTGCAAAATCTTGGGAATAAGTTATAATATAGAAAAGGAGAAAAAATGGACGAGGGACTGGCGAAAATTCGACATGCGAGGAGCACAAAGGACTTTCCGTATTTGAAACTTGAGGATGATGAGTATGTGGAATTTGCTTTCAAGCGAGCGAAGATATGTTTTGCGATGATTATTGGTGGAGTTGGGATAGGTCTGATTGTTTTATTGCTAGCTTTTTTATTGGTATTGATTGGCCAAAGTATGATTGACGAAATGGGGAGAGATTTTCTTTATATTATTTTGGCGGCGTTAGTGGCGGCGGCGGTGCTGATTGGCGTGGTAGCTATGATGGTGTATAACGGTAACCGGCTGTTCATTACAAATAAGCATGTAATTCAGATGGTGATGAAGTCACCGATGGCGACGTCGGTGAATGTAATTGACTTGCAGTCAATTGAAGATGCCAGTTTCCGCCAAGATGGTTTGATGCAAAAGTTGTTTCGCTACGGGACTTTTAGATTATCGACAGTGGGTGAGGAGACGACTTATACTTTTCCGTATTCTGATGTGTCGCCGAGTGAGTTAAAGGCAGTGTCGAAGTTGATTACTGATGCGAAGAAATCTACTCGAAGAAGTGATCCAGAAGTTGAAAGTTAGTTGCGATTATATTTAACGTAGGCGTCTTCTTTTTCGAGAGTAGCTTTCAAAATGTATTCCTTGCACTGGCCTTGTTCGCAATTGGCTGGTTGATAAGAATAGGAGCTTGAAGCGTCGCCCAGATTAAAACCAAAGGGGTCTGTCCAGAGCGCTGGGTCAATGACTTTGATATTCTCTTCGGAGATGGTCTCTGGGTAATAACCGTGTTCTTTGTAGAAGCTTTCTTCAAGAGCGTAATACATAGCGTTGATAGCAGTTTTACGATCTTCATCGCGCTCAAAAGCATCGAGGTTAGATTTTTGGATAAAAAAGAGAGCTAATAGCAACGTAGCGAATACTGCCACGATGATGAGCTCTAATATGGTGAAGCCTTTTTTGTAGTTCATATCTTTATTATAGCACGGTTTTGTGATATAATGAACGGAGTTGGTACCGTAGCTCAGATGGTTAGAGCGTGGGACTCATAAGCCCAAGGTCACTGGTTCGATCCCAGTCGGTACTACCATTTTTTTGTGCAAAATGGTAGTACGCGGAACTTCGTAAACGGTACTACCATTTTTTGTGGTTAAAAAATGCGCCGAATCTAGGATCCGGCGCGGTGCGAGGGTAGGAGGGCATGGGGTTAGGATTGTTTGGGTAGGATGTCCCCAGTTTTAGGGGATATGTATTTTTTGCCATTTTCGACTACGAGAAAGAATTCTCTGTAATTTCCGACCTCTTCGAGTATCCATTTGGGGAGGATAAGCCGATTTTTCTCGTCGATAGTTTGTATGGCGCCGAAGTCGCATTTTTCATCGGTATTTAAGATGAGAATTTGCTCCTGTTCGACATCGACGACTAGGACAACTTGTTTTGGTGTCTGTCCTTTGAAGAGATTACTGACGTTTATCCTTCCTTGACAATCTGCCTTTACCTTTCCGATAATGTACATGTTCTTCCACCTCCGAGAACGTATTGTCTTTTGATTATAGCATACTTTGTGAAAAAAGTCAAGTAAAAAATGGTACACCCGATAGGATTCGAACCTACGACACCTAGTTCCGAAGACTAGTGCTCTAATCCGCTGAGCTACGGGTGCACGGATATTGGTACACCCAGGGGGATTCGAACCTCTAACCTTCAGCTCCGGAAGCTGACGCTCTATCCAGTTGAGCTATGGGTGCATAGAGTGATTATAACACTTTCTCTGTTTTTAAGAAAGCCTAGGCGGAATAGTGGGGTTGAACTTTGAGCGGTGTTGCGCTAAGAATTTGGCGTGATGAAGAGTTTTTTAATGAAAACTTTACACCAATCATATTTTTTGGTGGCGTTGTGTGCTGGGATTATTGCTGGAGTAATTTTGGCGTTGATTTTTAGAATCAATTATTTCGTTTCGCCATTGTGGATTGTGTTTGCGATAACGCTCTTTGTAATTGCCTATTTGCGGCCAAGATTAGTTTTTGTGGTGTTGGCGTTCTTGGCGGGGATGGTACTAGCATTTTTTAGAGTGGCTGCGGAGTTGACGGGGGAGAATTATATTAGACAATTTTATGATCAGACTGTGACGATAACTGGTACAGTGAAAGGTGATCCAGAGACGGATGAGAGTGGCACGAAAGTAAAGTTGGTGGATTTAAAATTTGGTGAGTATGGAGAATATTCTACGAGCGGAAGCATTTATGCTTCTTTAAAATATAATCCTGAAATAGCGAGAAGCGATGAAATTGTAGTGAAGGGGAAATTGGCGGCGGGATTTGGAACTTATGCCGGATATATGTATCGACCGATAGTCGTAAGTTTGAGACGGCCGGAGCCGGGAGATTTGACTTTGCGACTAAGGAATTGGTTTGCGGAGAGAATTCGGCGTTTGGTGCCGGAGCCACAAGTGAATTTAGGATTGTCTTATCTTCTTGGCATGAAAAGTGGGTTGCCGGATGATTTGTCTGAAAATTTGAGGGTGGTGGGGCTAGTGCATATTGTAGTGGCGAGTGGAGCACATTTGTCGATTTTGGTGGAAGTGGCAAGGAAATTGTTTGGGAGATTGTCACGGTTTGCAGGGTTGTTATTTTCAATGTTGTTTATTGTGTTTTTTATGGCAATGGTGGGGTGGACGCCGTCGATTTTAAGGGCAGGAATTATGGCGATGTTGACGATTCTGGCTTGGTATGTAGGTAGAAAGATTGCGCCGTGGCGCATAATTTTGATGGTAGCGGCCGGGACTTTAATGATGAATCCGATGTTTATAATTGATCTCGGATGGTTACTTTCGTTTGCGAGTTTTGCGGGGATTATGATGTTGGGGCCAAGATTTACAAGATTCTTTTATGGCATGAAAAAGCCTGGTTTTGTGGCCGAGACAGTTATCACAACAATAAGTGCGACTTTGATGACGTTGCCGATAATTTTATATTTTTATGGGATGGTGTCGCTGATTTCGGTAGTGGCTAATCTTTTGATTTTGCCGACTTTGCCGTATGCGATGGGGCTGGTGTTCTTGACGGGAGTTGTAGCTGGATTTCCCGGCGTAGAGACTGTAGTTTCATTTTTGGCGACGAAATTATTGGATTTTCATATCGCGGTAGTGGAATTTCTTGGCCAGATGACGCAATTTTTGGTAAAAATTGAGCCGTATCAAGCGTGGGTGTTTGGATTTTATGTGCTACTCGTGCTAGTGTCTGTAATTGGACTTTTTTATAAAAAGATGATAAAATTAAGAAAATTTGAAAAATAATAAATTGGAGTAATGAGATGTCAGGACATAGCAAATGGGCGACGACCAAGCGACAGAAAGCTGTGGTTGACGCAAAGCGCGGAGCGCTGTTTACGAAGATTGGGAATCAGATTGCAATTGCGGCACGAGCTGGTACGGATCCGGCAATGAACCCATCGCTCGCTATGGTTCTAGAAAAGGCGCGACTTGCCAATATGCCAAAAGCCAACATTGAGCGAGCGATTGCGCGAGTGGCGGATAAGTCGGCAGCGGCTTTGATCGAGGAAGTTTATGAGGCGTATGGGCCGGGTGGCGTAGGTATTATTATTGAGGTGGCGACGGATAATAAAAATCGGACAATGCCGGAGGTACGTCATACTTTAGATAAATCTGGTGGGCGGATGGCGGAGCCGGGAAGTGTGATGTTCCAGTTTAACCGTAAAGGTGTGATTGAAATTGCCGAGAAGGGCGAGGACGCCTTGATGGTGGCACTTGAGGCTGGAGCAGAGGATGCTTCAGAAGAAGACGAAGGAATTGTAATTTACACGGTAGCTTCGGACTTGATGAAAGTGCGACAAGCTTTGGTGGATGCTGGGATGACAGTGACTTCGGCGGAACTACAATACGTACCTTCGTCATATGTGCCGGTAGAGGGCGAAAATGCAGAGAAGCTTGAAAAGTTGCTTTCTGCTGTTGATGATTTGGATGACGTAACGAACGTCTATACAAATGCAGAATAGGTTGACATTTTAGCATAAGCGTGATATAATGTAAGCGAGGATTGATTTTGGGTGCTTGGATATGGTATAATGGTCGACGGAAAGGTGGCCGAGTGGTTGATGGCACTGGTCTTGAAAACCAGAGGGCGAAAGCCTCGCAGGTTCGAATCCTGTCCTTTCCGCCATTAATTAGATATGAAAATAATCCCTACTGGGATTATTTTTTAAAAGGTTGTTAGCGACCATTTTTAAGACGTGGGTGCTTGCGTTTGTCGCTATGTTTGTGATTATTGTTGCGATTTTGTTTTGCAACTGGTTTCATTGTGAATTTTCTTGCCATATTTATAGTATAACATATCTGTCAGAAAATGCCAATAACCCCTTTTTAAAATATTTATGCTATAATATAAAGCATGAACGAGCAGGAAATCCAGCAAAAAAGGCGTGATAATGAGGAACAAGCGACTTTAGGGCGGGCGCGGGTTTTGGGTTTGCCTTATCTTGATACGCGGAGTTTTGAAGAAAATATTCCGTTGACGCAGGGGCTTTTAAGTATTGAGGAAATGCACAGGGATTATATTTTGCCTTTGCATAAGGGTGGCAACGAAGACCATTATCAATTTATGGTGACGAGCCAGACGCCACGTTCGTTGATTCAGAAAATGCGACAGGATTATACTAATAATGGTGAGAGGGTGGATTTTTTCTTAATCTCGAATTCAGCTTACAAGACTTTAATGTTGAGGTATGATCCGCCACGCGAAATAAAGTATGATGATATTAAAATTGCGGGAGAGGGCGATTCGGAGACTATTGCGGCTGTTTCGGGAACTTTGAACAATGTGTCGACTGACAAAGTTTTTGATTTTTTGCTGGACCAGGCAGATAAACTGGGCGCGTCGGATATTCATATTGAGAATATGCGGGGCGAGATAAGAATTAGGATGCGCGTGGATGGTTTGCTCCATCCAGTGGCAAATATCGACAAGGATAAATATCGTGTTTTGATGGGCGAGTTGTCGTCGCGGGCAAATGTATCGACAGCTTCAAATAAACCGCAATCTGGCCATATGCAGAAAGAAGTGACACGAGATGGCGTGACACATACGCTGAATATTCGTGTCGAAACTATTCCGACAATGTATGGGCAAGATGCAGTATTGAGGCTTTTTAATTTTGATGAAACACTTTTAAATTTGGACCTACTGGGGTTG
>CAZLPA010000036.1:0-6297 GCA_964561295.1 uncultured Candidatus Saccharibacteria bacterium
GCTCTAGCATACCAGCTGAAATCATTAACTATGATACTTCTACTATCCTTTGGGGTAGAGACATGGCCAATACAGACAACTATACTGGCCTGACTTCCGTTTACCAGCATGAACTAGCTCCTAGATACTAGTGTGGTATAATGGGGGTATGAAGAGTAGAAGCCAGTTTGTTTGTCAACAGTGCGGGGCGGTTTATGCAAAATGGATGGGACAATGTACAAATTGTGCAGCTTGGAATTCTTTGGTGGAGCAAGTGTTGGAACCGGAAGGTGTTAAGAAATCTGCGGTTGAAAAAGGCAAGTTGTCTGGTAAGAAATTGGATTTTGTAAAATTAAAGACCGTGGTTCCTTCTGATGCTAAGGCGAGACTGAAAACTGGTTTTAAAGATTTGGATGTAGTGCTAGGCGGTGGGATATTGATGGGTTCGGTATCGCTCCTAGCTGGACAGCCGGGGATTGGTAAATCTACACTTCTGATGCAGATTTGTGCGGAAGTAGCTAAAACGCACAATATATTATATATATCTGGCGAAGAGAGTGCAGGACAGGTAAAGTTGCGAGCCGAGAGATTGGGCGCGGGCGAGAAAGCTTCAAAAAGTTCAGAGCACTTAAACTTTGCTGCTTCGACTTCTGGGAACGATATAGCAAAAACAATTGAATCTGGTGAATTTGATTTAGTGATAGTGGATTCAATACAGACGTTGGCGATGGATGAGATAGCGTCGGCACCAGGAACGGTTTCACAGGTGACTAACTGTGGTAATTTGATTATTCGGGCAGCAAAAGCGACTGATGCGGCAGTGATAATAGTTGGTCATGTAACAAAAGATGGTACTTTGGCTGGGCCGAAGGTCTTGGAGCATTTGGTGGATGTGGTATTGAATTTTGAAGGTGATCGTTATGGTGGGTTTAAAACGGTGCGGGCAGTGAAAAACCGTTTCGGTTCTACAAATGAAGTGGCAATTTTTGAAATGATGGAAAAGGGGTTGGTAGAAGTGCAAAATCCATCGGCGGCTTTGCTGGCTGAAAGGACCAACACAGATGGCTCGGTGATTTTGGCGACTTTGGAGGGCAATCGGCCAATCTTGGTGGAGATACAAGCTTTGGCGAGCCAATCTAATTTTGGTTATCCGAAACGAACGGCATCTGGGTTTGACATTAATAGATTAAACTTGTTGATTGCAGTATTAGAAAGGCGGACAAAGCTAAAACTTGCAGATAAGGATATTTTTGTAAATGTGGTGGGCGGGCTTAAATTGAATGATTCAGCGGCGGATCTCGCGATTTGTATGGCGATAGCTTCGGCGGTAGCTGGCCGAAAATTGGGAGAAGAATATGTGGTGTTTGGCGAGGTAGGGTTAGGTGGTGAAATACGGTCGGCATTTAGGGCGGACCAGAGAATTGCTGAGGCAAAAAAATTGGGATTTGCGCACGCAATAGGGCCAGCTACGATAAAAGATAAATTTGTGATTCCAGTGCGAGATTTACGTGAAACTTTGATTAGGTACGTAAAATGAGAATTTTAGGAATTGACCCGGGAATTGGGATTTGTGGATTTGGATTAATTGAAGCTTCATCAAAAGCCGATGCAAAAGCTTTAGATTTTGGTGTAGTTACTACTACTATGCATGCGCCTTTACCGAGTAGGTTAAAAGAACTATATGAGTCCTTGCAAGAGGTCTTTAAGGAGACTAAACCAGATGTGGTGTCGGTAGAAAAATTATTCTTCTCGAAAAATATTACTACAGGCATTGCGGTGGCAGAAGCGAGGGGATTAGTGCTCTTGGTGGCAGAACAGAACGGTTTGCCAATTTTTGAGTATACGCCAAATGAAATCAAGAAAACTTTAACTGGATATGGTTCGGCTGGGAAGCCACAAATGCAGGAAATGGTGCGAGTGCATCTTGGGCTTGAGAAAAAGCCAAGGCCGGATGATGCAGCGGACGCGTTGGCGGCGGCGATTACGCACTCTTTGATAAAGATGGTATAATTTTAGTATGATTGCGCATATAAAAGGTATAATAGCTGAAAAATTTGGTAACTGCATTATTGTGGATGTGAATGGAGTAGGGTATGAGGTGACGGTGGCGACGCCGGATTTTGAAGATGCCAAGTTGGGTGAGGAACGGAAATTCTACACTTACCATGCGATTCGGGAGAACGCGGAGGATTTATATGGATTTTCTAGTTTGGCGGCGAAGAAGATTTTTGAACTTTTAACAAGTGTGCAAGGGATTGGGCCAAAAGCGGGGATGGCTATTTTGTCTTTAGCTGGGGCGGAAGAAGTGAGGAATGCGATCGCCAATGCTGACGCGGCATTCATTGCTAAGGCTACGGGTGTAGGTAAAAAATCTGCAGAGCGCGTAATTGTGGACCTTAGAGATAAGGTGGGTACACCGAGCCATTATGGCGCGACGGAGGCTAGATTCATAACGGCGACGCAGGCTGATGATGAAGCATTGGACGCTTTGATTGCTTTAGGCTTTCCTTTAAAGGAAGCCACGGCAGCACTTGAAGGGGTGGATGTAAGTCTTCCAGTGGAAGAAAGAGTAAAAATGGCCTTGAAAAAATAAAACAAGTGTGTTAAAATAATTGGTAATTGTGTAATAAAAAGGTAAGATATGAGTTTTTCTATTCTAAAGCAAATTGGTGACGCGCAGAAAAAGAAAGCTGTGGTTGATGTGCGCTCCGGTGATACCGTAAAAGTAACCCAGAAGATTAAGGAAGGCGATAAATTCCGTTTCCAGGTTTTTGAGGGGGTAGTGATTCGTGTGGATCGCAAAGAATCACATACTGCACGTATTGTAGTTCGCAAGGTGACTTCTGGTGTTGGTGTAGAAAAATCTTATTTGATCCATTCGCCACTAGTAGAAAAAATTGAAATTACGAAGCGCTCAAAGGTACGCCGTAATAATTTGAGTTATCTACGTGAACGTTCTGGTAAGTCCGCAAGGCTTTCTAGTAAGGATTTCGACCGTTTGGCAGTGAACGATGTGACTGTCCCGGAAGTGGAAGTGGTGGAGGCTCCGGCGGAGGAAGTTTCGGCGGAAGAAGCCAAGGCTGAAGAAAAGATCGAAGCTTAATGACTATTCTTGGGATAGATGAGGTTGGACGCGGGCCCTTAGCGGGCCCGCTTGTCGTAGGTGCAGTGATTTTGCCGGAGCCAAAGCCGGAATGGGTTTTTGAACTGAGAGATTCTAAGAAATTATCTTTTAAAAAACGCGAGTCTCTTAATGATTTAATTATGAACGGTGCTTTGGCGGTGGGGCTAGGCTGGGTGACTTCGGCGGAAATTGATGAGGTGGGAATTAGTGAAGCGCTGAGGTTGGCGACGCGGATGGCAGTAGAAGAAGTGCAAAATAAAAAAGTGGCTTTTTCACAGATTGTGATTGATGGAAAGATAAATTTTTTGAAGGGAACTGCGCTTGAAAAGTATGTTTCGACGGTGGTGAAAGCGGACGATCTGATTAAAGAAGTGTCAGCGGCTTCGATTGTGGCAAAAGTGGCGAGAGATAGGTATATGATTAAAATAGCCGAGAAGTATTCTGGATATGGTTTTGAGAAGCATGTGGGGTATGGTACAGTGAAGCATATCAGTGCGATTCGCGAATTGGGAATTTGTAAAGAGCATAGAAAGAGTTTTGAGCCGATTAGAAGTATGGTAGGATTTTCTGATAGTCGTAGTGCTAGTGTTGTAAAAAATACAACAGCAATTGGAAAACGAGGAGAAGAGGCGGTGTGCGAATACTTGCGTAAACAAGGGCACGAGATTGTCGCGCAGAATTTTAAGACGAAGTTTTGTGAAATTGATATTGTGTCTAGCCGGGGCAATAAGTTGTATTTTACGGAAGTGAAATACCGAAAAGATGCTTTGCATGGTGGTGGTTTGATGGTGGTGGATTCTAAAAAGTTGTCGCAGATGAAATTTGCAGCGGGAGTGTTTTTGAAATTTAAGAAGAAGTTTGCTGATTATGATCCATTACTGGCGGTGGCAAATGTGGAAGGTGAAGATTTTACCGTGAAAGATTGGTTTGAAATAAATTAAGCTTATTTTGAGATTTGTTGTATATAATATATTGTATGGATAGTAATAACTTAGATGAGCAGAATATAAAGTCAATGAGTGCGGAGACGCCGGGTGGGCGTGGAGCGGCTGAATCGCCGACTTTAGAAAAACCGAAGGCGGTGGAGGCGTCAAACAAAAAGGTGGGATTACTTGTGGGGCTGGGGGCCTCGGCGCTGGTTTTGATAGCAATTATTATATCAGTAGTAATGATGACGATGATATTGCAGAATAATAAGCCGGGCGGTGGTACGTCGATAGTTGACGGGGATGATGAGAGTAGTGAGACAGCATTAGGCGTTACGGAACTGACGAGTGGTAGCGTGACAGCGACAATTGGCGAAAAGTCGGTAACGTATAAGGCGAAATACGTTGTGGATGGTGTAGCGGCAGTTGTAGAAGCAGGGACTTACGAGTCTACAAATGACGACGAAGTAGTGTTTTTGGTGATAAACGGCGGAACTTTGTCGCTTGAAAATGGAGTGGTAATTAATAAGTCTGGAAGTGCGAATTTTGATGGTAGAGGCGATGACTATAGTTTTTATGGGACGAATTCGGCAGTAGTAGCGGTGGGGGAAGGTTCGCAGATTGGCATGGCCGAGGTGACAATAAATACTTCGGTAGATGGAGCGAATGCGGTAGTGGCAACAGATTCGGCCAGCGTGGTATTTAGTGATGTGACAATCTCGACTACTGGTGACGCTTCACGTGGGCTTCATGCAACTTATGGTGGTAAGATCGTGGGAAATGGTGGCTCGATCACAACTAAAGGACAATCTTGTGCTTCGCTTGCAACAGATAGAGGCGCCGGTACAGTATCGGTAACTGGAATGACTTTGTCAACAGCGGGGGCTGGGTCGCCATTGATTTATTCGACTGGAGAAATTACGGTTTCGAGTTCGACTGGCACGGCGACGGGGGCGCAAATTGCGGTGGTGGAAGGAAAGAATTCGATTGAACTAACTGACTGTGATTTTTCGGCGATTGGGATTGGCAATCGTATACCGAGTGGTGCACATTATCCCATTGATAATGCAGCGGTAATGATTTACCAATCGATGTCTGGTGATGCGTCGATGGGGGTGGGGTCATTCAAGGCGACGGATTGTACTTTGACCGTGACTCCAGATACGGAGCTATATGCAATGACGCCGTTTTTCTTTGTGACGAATACAGAGGCGGAGATTTTACTTTCTAATGTGACGGCGAATTTTTATGAGGATGAATATTTTGTATTGGCGGCGGGGACAGATGAGTGGGGCAAATCTAGTTCAAACGGTGGTGTGGTAACTATTACTGCAACGAATCTCACGGCTAGTAACACAAATATTGGTGTAGACGAAATTTCAAGCGTGAATGGAATTTAGACGTTGAATTTAAATTCGACGACGTCGCCATCTTGCATGATGTAAGTTTTGCCTTCGGTGCGAAGTTTGCCAGCAGCCTTAACGGCTTGCTCGGAGCCGTATTGTTTGAGGTCGTTGTAATTGCAAATTGAAGCAGCGATGAAACCGCGTTCGAAATCGGTGTGAATGGTGCCAGCTGCTTCAGGGGCAGTGGCGCCTTTTCGGATAGTCCAAGCACGACATTCTTTTTTGCCGGCGGTGAGGAAAGATTGGAGACCAAGAGTTTCGTAGGCGGCTTTAATAAGCTCTTCAAGGGCGTCGTGCTCGACGCCATAAGATTTGAGAAACTCTTTACGCTCTTCGCGAGACATGCCAGCCATTTCTTCTTCGAGTTTAGCATTGACAAAAATGCACTTATGTGGTATAATTAGATTATGTAGTTGTTTCTGTAGGTCTCCGTCAGTGAGGCCTTTTTCGTCGACGTTGAACATATAGATGACTGGTTTCTCGGTGAGATAGGGGATGTTTTCGTCGTTTGGGTCTTTTTTACGCTTGGCGTCGATTTTAGCCTTGGTTTCTTCGTCGGCGAGCTCGAGTTCGAGATTGATAATATCGATGTCGTCTTTGGCTTGTTTTATGATGTCGTCTTCGGGTTTATTATCGGCACGAATAATGTCGTTATTTTTGAAAGCGCGAACTACGTGGCAGATGGCTTGGCATTCGCGAATATGAGCAAGGAATTTATTGCCGAGGCCTTCGCCCTTGCTTGCGCCCTGAACTAAGCCGGCGATGTCGACGAATTCTACAGTAGCAGGAACGACTTTGTCGGTGTCGTACATTTTGGCTACTGCGTCTAGGCGTTCGTCTGGGACGGGAACAATGCCGACAT
>CAZLPA010000037.1:0-6202 GCA_964561295.1 uncultured Candidatus Saccharibacteria bacterium
ATAATTTTTGTAGCCGAAGCTCTGTCTAAGGAGTCATTTGAACCAAAAGTTCCATTTTAAAGTCGCATGTGTATGCGAATTGGCTGGGTAGTGACCAGGGTGGTGTTTCCTCGACTCGCTTCGTCGCGCCCGTCGTTACGGGGCTCCTCGCTCACTCCGCTCCCGTCGTCGCGGACGGTCTCGAAAACACCACTCCTGGCCACCCGCAATTTCCATTGTTGGCGCTGGTAGTGAGTGGAGGGCATACACAAATTTTATATATGCCAGCACATAATCAATTTGAAATTATCGGGACTACACATGATGACGCCGTGGGAGAGTGTTTTGATAAGGTGGCGAAAATTTTAGGGTTGCCCTATCCTGGTGGGCCATCGATTGCAAAGGCAGCACTAAGTGGTAAAGCTAACAAATATCGTTTACCGCACCCGAAAGTAGAAGGATTGGACTTTTCGTTCTCGGGGCTGAAAACTGCAGTGCTTAGAGCCGTACAAAAAGAGTTGGGTTTGCCGATTTCGCACCCGTCATACGATCTTAAAAACCATCTATCGCCTCAGCAAGTGGCAGATTTTGCGGCGTCGTTCCAAAAAACTGCGGTGGAGATACTAGTAGAAAAACTACGATTGGCGCAAGAGCAACATCCGGATGTAGAGTCAATAATAGTAGCTGGGGGCGTGAGTGCAAATCAAGCTTTACGTGAAGCCTTGCCTAAAGCATACTTCCCTGTTCCCTCGTTGTCTGGAGATAATGGAGCAATGGTGGCAGCGGCGGCATATTATGAAATTCAGTCTGGGGTGAAGCCGACAGATCCGTATACGCTGAATATTTATCCGAGGATTTCGATTAATTAGCTAGTTGCCCTGAATGGAATTTATAGATTAAAGTTTTTCAATAGAAATCAATTTGTATTCACCGTCTTCTTCTATAAAATTAAACTCATATGCCGCCATGCTTCCTGAAACGATTGTGTCTTCTGGCTCCGTAATTACCGAAGCAACGGTAGCTTTAAAACCGTTAGTCGTATTGGCTGTATTTATTACCTGATAATGCCAGCGGCGTGGTGTGTCTCCGCCCAGCCCGTCTGGCCACTCAACGCTGAAGCTGTCAGTTTCTGGTTGATAAACTATTTTATCGATAGCCGCCTTGGAATTTAATTCATAAGTTTTCCTTTCTAGTGGCTCAGTATTACTGAAAAAGTAAACGTAAGAAGAATTGAAATTATCATAGCTTATAGTGCCAATACCTTGTTGCCCAGAGTCAAACTCGGCTTTATAAATAGTGAAAAGTATTTTGCTGGCTTGGTCAAAATTATCTATATAGTGGTACCAGCCATCATATAGGGGTTTTACTGAGGTTCTAAAACCATATTTATCTCTTAAAAGTTCTTCGGCTTCAGTAACTGGGCCCTCAGCTTCCGTGGTCGTGGTTGAAGATTCCTTGGAAGATGGGATAACTATGGTGACAGTCGTGTCGTTTTCTTGTTTTTCAACAAGTTCAGTGCCAGTTTCCGCCTGAAGTAGGTTGATTTTGGCACGGAGATTGGCATTTTCGGTGGATTTGTTGTTTGAGTCCATAAAAGAATAGGCACCTGCACCAATGCCGGCGACGGCAAGGATTGCAAAAATGACAGTGGCAATAAGTAGGCCTTTTGATTTTTTGGTTGGCGTGGCTTCAGTATTATTGGTTTCTAGCGAAGCGCCAGGATTGGTGTTTGGCTCCATAAAAAATCCTTCTTAGTTAGTTTGATTATAGCATGGGCGTTTTATTTTTTACATGATGATTTTGGTGCTGAGGCGTTTCATGAGAAGTTTGAGAAGCTCGAAAAGAATGATTGAGCCGGCGATGACAGAAATCATGACGATGAGGCCATTTTGAGTGAGAAAAACAAAATCGAAGAAGTTGTGGGCAAATGGGATAAGAAAAGCGGCACACATAATGGCAATAATTGTAAGAAGTAGGCCGCCGCGAAGAGTGTTGAGCGGACGCGAAATCCAATAAATTAAAATGAGATCGATAGTGAAGGCAACAAAGACCGCAGTAGTGGTGAGCTCATAATGCGGGAAGATATTAAAGTGAGCGAGGCTAGAGAGCACCAACATGGCGATAGAAATAGTAAAACCAACTGGGAAAGAATATTCGACGATGTTGGTGGTGAAACGGTTTTTAATGCGATCGGTATTTTTCTCAAGAGCGAGGATGAGACCAGGAAAACCAATGCAAGCGAAATTCAGAAGCGACATTTCAATGGGCTGGAAGGGATAGCGAAGCGGAAGAATAACGAAGAGAACAGCAAGAATTGAGGCATAGACGGTTTTGGCGAGAAAGAGGGCAGTGGAACGTTCGAGGTTGTTGATGGATTGGCGGCCTTCATCAATAATGGACGGAACGGCGGAGAAATCGGAATTTAAGAGCACCATTTTAGCGGAACGGCGGGCAGCGTCGGAGCCGTCGCCGATAGCGAGGGAGACGTCGGCCTCTTTCATGGCTAAAATATCGTTGACGCCATCACCAGTCATAGCGACAGTGTAACCCTGTTTTTTGAAGGCTTTAATTAGCTCTTTTTTCTCGGACGGTTTGACGCGAGTAAAGATGGCGTAATTTTTGGCGAGGTTTTCGTAATTATGACTCTTGGTAGTGGAAAGATCGATGCCGTTTAGATCACGTACGCCGACGGTGGCAGCAATATGTTTGACGGTTTCAAGGTCGTCGCCAGAAATAATTTTGATGGCAACATCATTTTTATAAAAGTACTCAACGATCTCTTTGGCGTCTTTGCGGATTTCGTCCTCAAGGCGCACGAAGCCGAGGAGATTTTGATTTTTAAAAACAGCAAGAGTGCGGTAATTTTCGGCTATAGACTTGGCGGTTTTGATGACGGTTTTGTCATCGGTAAGAAATTCAGTAGCACCGAGGAGATATTCGGTATTTTTAATTTTGACACCAGAATATTTGCGTTCGGAAGAAAAAGGGATAATTTCGATATTTTGCGTTGTGGGCTTATTTTTGGCCCCTCCAGCAAATTTTGAGTGCAAAGCTTTACTAGTAGCGTTATCAGCCGGAAGATAGCTAAAAACAAGCTCTAGCGCGTCTATAAGAGCATTTTCTGATTGCCCTTCGGCTGGAATAATATCTCTAACCTTCATATTGCCAGTGGTAAGGGTGCCTGTCTTATCGAGGCAAATACAGTCGACGCGAGCTAAAGTCTCGATAGAATAGAGGTCTTGTACGAGGACTTTCTTTTTGCTGAGACGAACGGTGGCGAGAGCTAGGACAGAAGAGGTTAAGAGGATAAGGCCTTCTGGAATCATGTTGATAAGAGCAGCGACAGTGCTAGTGACGGCTTCAGCAGTAGTAGCTTCGGAGCGAAAACGCGACCAAAGCAAGAGGGCGCCAACGGGGATTAAAGTGTAAGAAATATATTTGACAATATTATTCATGAGTTTAAAGAGTTTGGAGTCGGCAGTTTTGATATTTGAAGCTTCGACTTGAAGCTTGTTGACAAAATTATCGGCACCAATATTCTTAACTCTAGCCTTGGCGGCACCAGAAACGATGAAGCTACCTGAGATAAGTTCATCACCTTGGTGCTTGATGATATTGTCCTGCTCGCCGGTGATAAAAGCCTCATTTACTTCGATAGTTCCCTCCTCAATGACACTATCGAAAAGGATTTGGTCTCCGAGACTTAACAATACGGTATCGCCCTTTAAAACTTGTTCTGGCTTGACTTGGCAAGGCTTACCGTCTCTTAAAACAGTAGGGTTTTGCTCGGCCAAAAGGCGCATTTTATCGACAATCTTCTTAGCGCGAAGTTCATTAATGGTGCTAATAAGCGTATTTGCAATAGCTACAAAGATAAAGAGAAGATTTTTGTGGCTACCGACAGAAATAATCATCAGGGCGAGAATGAGGTTGACGCCATTAAATAGCGTAAAAACGTTTTTTATAATGATGTGAAAAGTAGAATTATGCTTCATGGCGTATGCGGCGAATAAGGCGATTAAGTTTGCGGGTCAGATTATAGAGATGATATTGTGGGTGCTTCAGAATAACGTCATAGGTGCCGGCATAATTTACAATGGAACCGTCAAAAGACTTTTTAAATTCGGTGAAGCCGGCCCAGGGATGATTGGCGGGGGCATTCTCGGGAGCAATACCCCAGAAATCGAAAGATTTAAGGCCTTTAGCTTTGGCGTCTAAAATAAGTTGGATAGTGAGAATACCGGTAGCGTGAAGTTTCCTGCCCTGTTCGGATTGGGCGCCTTGGAGGTTGTAACGAGTCTTGGCATCGTCAAAAACAAGGCCAGCAGCTACAATTTCTTCTGTGTTAGTGTCTGGATTTTGGTAATTTGCCAGATAAAGGGTAGCAAAAGGTTGTTTAAGTTCAGTTTTAAGGTAGTCAAGTGAAAAAGTGCTAATTCCCTTTTTGCTGGCTAAGGCTTTTTGCAGGTTTAAGAGATATGAGATGTCGTCAGGATTGCGGGTGGTTTTGATGGTAAGGCCGTTTTTGAGAGCATTCTTGTGATAACGCAAGAGCCGAGATGGGAGTTTAGCTTTCAGGTCATCCTCTGAACCAGTTAAATCGAGTACCCAAGTCTCTTTAGGGTTTAAATCTTTGGATTTTATGATGTTCTTAGGGGAGTGGGCGAGAAAATTCGGGTTCTGAGGCTCAATACGGATAAAAATGGCTTTTTGACCTTGGGCTAATTTAGTGAGAGAAGCTAAGGCGCGTTTAAAGGATACGGCGCTCGTAGCGACTGGCCCGTAGGGAAGGTAGAGATAGTTCCCGACGGGAGTTTTTTTAAGAATAGCTAGGTATTGATAATCTGTATTGTCTTCAAAGAAGCTAGTTTCACCGAGGTCATCCTGAAGATGTTGCCAGTCTTTAGATTGCGTAATCGGTATATCCATACAAATAATTATAGCACAAAAAGCTTTGTTCCCTGTTAGGCACGTGTATTTTATTGACAGCTTATGCTTTTTATTGCATAAGCACAATCTCCGGCTAAGTTTAGTCGGTTGCTAATTCTCCCAACTGCGTGTGAGGCAACAGTTGTTGGTTTTAGTTTAGCGCAAGCGGTTTTGTTTGTCAAGCCGGGTTGCTAAGTAACGCGGTTGCTAGACATAAGGGGACTAGCTACGAAGTACTTATGGTTTTTGTGGAAAAGGTTATGGATAGGTTGTGTAATACTAGTTAACGGTGATACAATTAGGGTATGGCCTATATTAGAAAATTTAAGACGAGTTCTGGGGCGACCGGAGTGCAAGTATGCTACAAGGAGCAGGGAAAAGTCGTGCGCACAGTGCACGTGGGGTCAGCGTCGTCTGAGGTGGGGGTGGAAAAACTTGTGAAAAAAGCACGGGGGATCATGGATGAAGGAAAAAATCCACTTTTTAATCTGGACCGCTTTAACAAAAAATAGCCCTGATAGGGCTATTTTTTGTTAAGATCAACTAAATGAGGGAAAGCTGGATTTTCAGACGGGAAATCAGGGCTTCTTTCTCTTTTATGGCATCTCTGGTTTCTTTGACGAGGTGCTCGGGGGCACGCTCGACATAGCTAGAATTCATCATGCGAGCATTAAGAGCGTCCAGCTCGCGACCAATAGATAAGATGCGCTCCGTGAGAGCATCTTTGTATGCTGCGACAATTTTTTCTGGCACGTCAAGATAGAGCTCGTGGTTCGCAAGGGCAATCCGGAGGCCACGAGGAGCGCCGCTTAGAGGGTTAATTTCTGGAACTCTGGTGAGAGCCTTGATGAGTAGGGCATTATCGGCTACAAGGCTGTCGTTGTCATACATGAGCCCGTATTTTTTCGCGTTATTGGTGCCTGGCAGGGCCTGCAAGGTGCCTCTAACCTCAGACACGATAGTTCTTATGTTTTCAAAGTTCTCAGCGCTAATTGGGTCATATTTGAGCTTTTCGGGCCATTCTTGAGTGATGACAAAGCCGTTGGTCCAGCTGAGATTCTGCCAAATCGCCTCAGTAACAAATGGCGCAAAGGGATGAAGCGCAATAAGAATAGTCTCAAGAGTCTTTTTTAGGAGTGAGATATTCTTATAAATTTTTTGTGATTCAAGGAACCAGTCAGCGTATTTGTCCCAGATGGTACCATAAAGAGTCTCGACGGCCTCGGCGAAACGATAGGTTTTTATATCTTGCTCTACTTCGGCGAGGCAATCGTTAATCTCGCGGCAGATCCAG
>CAZLPA010000038.1:0-6098 GCA_964561295.1 uncultured Candidatus Saccharibacteria bacterium
AGAAGTGACTGAGCATGTGAAGAATAATAAACATGACTTTATGGCTAAAAGAGGTTTAATGCAAATGGTGGGGAAGCGTAAGAAATTACTAAAATACCTCGAAACTACCGATTTTGAGCTTTACAAGAAGACTGTGGCAAAGCTAGGTCTAAGGAAATAAAGGAAAAACCACCCTGCGGGGTGGTTTTTGGTTGGGTGTGTTTACATTTTTCTGCAGGCTTCGGCGTATTCGTAGGCTGCGTCTTGTACGGCATCTGTAAGATCACAAATGATAATTTGGAGTTGATGGCTAGCAACTTCGTTGTCATTGCGCTTGGGAAGGTTCCTTTTGTTGCAGACGGCGTTGTAGCGACATAGTTCTGCCGAGACAGAGATTTTGGTACCAGAATCGGAAAAGTGGATTTTGAAACGGATGCCAGGGTTGATGTCTTGATGGTACTCCTTAATTTTGTTCCAGTATTTCTTGATGAAATAAGCTTCCTGCATCGGCAGACGGCCATTTAAAGTGATGGTATTGTCTGCAACTTCAGCAATAGGGCGAAGTTCATCAATGAACGGTGTCACATCTTCGGCGCCTTCGTGATAGAAGTGCTCCATAATATAGTTGATGTGATAAAGGGCTACCTCAATGACTCTTTCGGAATCCTGTTTGCAGAACTCGACTTGTTCCGGAGTGGGGAAACTGATGTCGCCAATGGCAGCTATCTGATTGTAGAACAAACTAAAATGTCTGCGATCGCTATTTGGCAGAAAAACGAGTTTTTCGCCAATTTGGTGCTTGATTGGCATCCAGAAAGCGTCGATGAAATAGTTGTTGCTACAGGGGATAGGCTTTGTCAAAGCGCAATCGGCATTTCCTCCCGCAGTAAAATGTAAACACTTAATGTACTTGTACTCTTTCATATTTTCTAATCCCTCCTACTTAATCAGTGCCGAGTACGTAAGGCACTCTTTTAATTATACCACAGATTGCGTAAAAAGTCAATGAATGATATAATTATGGAGACATTAACAAAGGGAAGACGGCAGATATGAGAAAGGGGTTCATATCTGATGTTTTCCCAAGAAAGGATTTTTCATGGACATTATTAACCCTAATGGCAAGAAGACTGTCCAGGTTTCGACTGATTGGTTGGGCCGGAAGTTGACGCTTGAGGTGAATCGAGTTGGGTTTAGAACAACATCATCAGTTCTGGTAACTTATGGTGATACAGTGGTTTTAGGCTCGGTAGTAGTAGGAACAAAGCCAGTAGTGCAGGATTTTTTCCCGCTTTCAATTGACTATGAAGAAAAGTTTTACGCAGCGGGGAAAATTAGTGGGTCGAAGTTTATTAAGCGTGAAGGCAAACCGGCGGATGAGGCAGTGCTAGTGGGGCGGTTAATTGACCGGCCGATTCGCCCGCTATTTCCGAAGGGGTATCGTCAGGAAGTACAAGTAGTGTGCACAGTGTTGTCGATGGACCCGAGTTTTAGGCCAGATTGTGTGGCAATGATTGCAGCATCGTCGGCATTAATGAATGCTGGCGTACCATTTGATGGGCCAGTAGCTGGGATTCGGATTGGTAGAATTAGTGGGGAATTTAAGGGCTTTTTGAATAAGGAAGAACGCGATGCTTCCCCGCTAGACTTGGTAGTAGCATGTAAAGACGGCAAGGTGATGATGGTAGAAGCTGGTGCGAAGGAAGTGCCGGAAGAAACTATTATTGAGGCGATGCATTGGGCAGTGTCTAATGTACAGCCAGTGTTGGATTTACAACGAGAGCTGTCAAAACAAGTAGCGGCGCCAGAGCAGGAGTATGAGTTGGTGTTGCCGGATGAAGCAGTAATGGAAGAAGTAGCAAAATGGACGGATGGTAAGTTTGGCTCGAAGATCCGTGGTAATGTGATGGAGCGAGCGCATATTTTGGATGATATTAAATATGCAATGCATGATGAGATGGCGCTTCTTCATGGTGAGGGTGAGACTGATAACGATAAGGTGAAATGGTATGATGAGAATTTGCGAGATGTGTATGATCAGGCATTTGAATTGGCGGTACATAAGGAAGTAAGGCGAGGAATTTTGGAAGAAGGAATTAGGCCGGATGGCAGGAAATTGACGGAAGTGAGGCCGCTGAGCTCACAGGTTTCGATTTTGCCACGCACGCATGGTTCTTCCCTCTTTACGCGCGGGGTGACACAGGCGATGAATATCGTAACACTTGCGCCTCTGAGTTATGCCCAAGAAGTGGATACAATGGAAGTGACGGATGGCAAACGGCGTTATATGCATCATTATAATGCGCCTTCTTATACGGTGGGTGAACCGGGCAGGATTGGTTCGCCGGGCCGTCGCGAGATTGGCCATGGATATTTGGCAGAGAGGGCTTTATTGCCAGTACTTCCGTCTGAGGAAGATTTTCCTTATGCAATTCGTTCGGTGACGGAGATTATGTCACAGAATGGTTCGACTTCAATGGCGGCAACTTGTTCGTCTTGTATGGCCTTGATGGATGCGGGTGTGCCGTTGAAGCGACCAGTGTCCGGTGTGGCAATGGGCCTGATGGTGGATGTACCAAAAGGTCAGCCGATTGAAGCTAGCGACATTGATAAGGCTTATGTTCTCACGGACCTGATGGATGCTGAGGATTTTGCTGGCGATATGGATTTCAAAGTGACTGGTACGAAGGAAGGCATTACGGCACTCCAGATGGATATGAAAGTACATGGTTTGCCGGTAGAAATTATGGAATTCCAAGGGCGGGGCACCCCCCAAAGGCACATTGTCGTTCGGGACACATTAGGGTAGAAATTATGGAAAAAGCTTTGAAGCAGTCACACGATGGTAGAATGTTTATTTTGAACCATATTTTGGAAGTGATTGATAAGCCAAGAGCGGAAATTTCAAAATATGCACCACAGATTGAAAAATTAATGATTAATCCGGATAAAATTGGTGCTGTGATTGGTAAAGGTGGTGAGATGATTAATAAAATTACTTCGGAGACAGGCGCAGAGGTTAATATTGAAGATAGTGGCCTTGTGATGGTATCTGGAAATGACCCGGAAAAGATTGCAAAGGCACTGGAATGGATTAAAGGTTTGACGGAAGAACCGGAAGTAGGTAAAATTTATAATGGTACTGTAGTAACGATTAAAGATTTCGGTGCATTTGTGAATATTATGCCTGGGATTGATGGCATGCTCCATATTTCGCAAATTGTGGAAGGCCGGAGGCTTAAGAAAGTTGACGAAGTTCTGCATGTAGGTGATAAGGTACGTGTGAGACTGGTTGCAATCGACAATGGCAAGTTGTCTTTGTCGATGATTGGCGTAGATAAATAATGATAAGAAACTTTTGCATAATTGCACATATTGATCACGGAAAATCGACGATTGCAGATCGGATGATGGAGATTACCGGCACGGTAGAAAAGCGTGAAATGAAAGAACAGCTTCTTGATTCAATGGAGCTAGAACGCGAAAAAGGAATTACGATTAAACTGGCGCCAGTAACGATGCATTGGAAGGGCTACACTTTAAACTTGATTGATACGCCGGGGCATGTAGATTTTTCGTATGAAGTTTCGCGAAGCTTGCAGGCGGTGGAAACGGCAGTATTGGTGGTGGATGCAACGCAGGGGATACAAGCGCAGACGCTGGCAAATGTGTATCTAGCTTTAGAACAGGATCTTAGGATTATCCCGGTGGTAAATAAAGTAGATTTGCCAGCGGCAGATGTGGATGGGGTGGCTGCGCAAATCATGAATTTATTGGGATGCAAACGAGATGAGATAATTGAGGCAAGTGGCAAGACTGGATTTGGCGTAGATAGAATTTTGGATAAAATAATTGAATTGGATGATATTGAAGAAAATAACAGTAACGAGACAAAAGCCTTGATTTTTGATTCATATTTCGATGATTATCGTGGGGTGGTGTTGTATGTAAGAGTGTTTGAGGGAAAGATTGCAAAAAATGCTGAGATTTTGATGATGGCAGCAGGGACGAAAGGGCTGGCACTTGAGGTTGGCGTGTTGACGCCTAAGATGTCGCCACAAGAAAGTTTAGGTGAAGGGGAAATTGGTTATATTGTGACCAATTTAAAAACTACAAGAGAGGCAAAAGTTGGTGATACGGTGACACTAGCTAAGGAGCCGGCGCAGGAAGCGTTGCCTGGATATAAGAACGTGTTGCCGTTTGTGTATGCAGGGTTCTTTCCTGTTTCAAATGATCAGTATAAAGACTTGAAAGAAGCAATTGAAAAGTTGGCACTTTCGGATTCGGCGCTTCGGTATGAGCCGGAAAATTCACCAGTGCTTGGGTTTGGGCTTAGGATTGGGTTTTTGGGGCTTCTTCATATGGATATTATCAAAGAGAGGCTTGAAAGGGAGTTTGGGCTCGATCTTATTGTTACGAATCCATCGACGAATTATGAAGTAGTAATGAATAACGGTGAAGTAATTGAAATTAAGTCGGCAGCGGATTTGCCAGATGCTTCAGAAATTAAAGAAATACGAGAACCGTGGGTAAAGGGCGAGATCATAGTTCCCTCTACGATGATTGGCAATGTGCTAAATCTTATTAATGAAAAACGGGGCCATCAAACGAATTTGTCATATATAGAAGAACGTGCAGTGATTGATTTTGAAGCGCCAATGGCAAATTTGCTTACGGATTTTTATGATCAATTGAAGTCCGCGACGAGTGGATATGCGTCGTTTAATTATGAATTGAATGGTTATCGGGCAGAGGATCTGGTGCGAGTAGATTTCTTGGTAGCTGGGAATAAAATGGATGCACTTTCAGTGATGGCTCATAGAAGCGAGGCAGATGCAATTGGGCGTGAAGTAACAAAAAAGCTGAAGGATGTGATTCCGAGACAAAATTTTGAGGTGGCTCTCCAGGCGGCGATTGGCGCGAGGATTATCGCGCGTGAAACGATTGGGGCATATCGTAAGGATGTGACGGTAAAAATTCACACTGGCGATCGCGATCGTAAGGCGAAGCTGCTGGAAAAGCAGAAGCGGGGCAAGGCGCGAATGAAGCGATTTGGTAAGATTGATATTCCGAGCGAAGCATTTACAGTGATGTTGAAGAGAAATTAAAAGGGCTGAGAAATCTGCTCTTTTTTGGTGTGGTATAATGATAATATGAAAAAAGTAAGCTTGATGATATTTGTGATACTGGCGGTTACTGGGCTGGTAGTAGTGACGAATAATGTAAAAGCGGCGGATATTTCAGACGAGCAGAAAAGCACAATTATAGATCACTGCGATAGCATCAAAGATGTTTTAAGAACGGTGCAACACAATGATTCGCGGACACGGGTTTACTTAGGTAGATATTATGAGACAATTTTAAATAAGTTTATTACGCCCTTGAACGTGCGGTTAGTAGAGAATAACTTGTCGAATAATGGCTTAATTGATAATCAAAACAGTTTTGCAAATGCAAGGACGAACTTTGTTATTGATTATATTGAATATCAAAAAGTACTTGAGAATTTGGTAGCGATAGATTGTAGGGCGGAACCGGTGAGATTCTATGAGAAGTTGGAAGAGGCGAGATTTAAACGAAGTGTGGTTTCTGAAGATGTGAATAAATTAGCCGAACTAGCAAATGATCAAGTGAATTTGGTGGTTGCATTAAGGGGGAAGCTATGAATCGAGGTGGTAGGAATTTGATAATATTAGGTATAGTGTCAGCGTTGATTGCTCTTACAACGACTGGGGTATCTTTGGCTTTGTATCATAATTCTGGGGATATTTATTTGGACCGTTCGCGGCCGGGATATTTGCCGGATGAGGAAGAAATCGAGCAGGATGACGGTAAAGAAGAAGATTATGAATTTTCTAAAAGTGGCTCTGTGACAAAAGACGTGATAGATGAGTATTTGGACAAATTGGAAGAAGAAATTAAAGCCCTAGATGCGTATGAGGCGCCATTTAGCGCACAGGCTTTAAGCGACGAGAAGTTGGGATTATAATTTAAAAAGTTTAAGCATAAAATATACTAAAATTATATTAATGAATGAAGGCCTAAGAATTTTAGGCAATAAAAAATGGTCTGGGTGACCTGACTTGAACAGGCGACCTCAGCGTCCCGAACGCTGCGCG
>CAZLPA010000039.1:0-5575 GCA_964561295.1 uncultured Candidatus Saccharibacteria bacterium
AAAAATTTTTCACCACAACCAACATGAATCTTCATTGTATCACCGCATATTTAAAACTATTTTTATAAATAAAAGTATTAATATTAACAAATAATATTATTTCATTAAACTATTCAAATACCAATCATAAGTTATTTTTAAACCTTCTTCTAAAGTATATTTTGGTTTCCAACCTAAATATTTTAAATTTGCAACATCTAATAATTTTCTATACATTCCATCAGGTTTTGATGTATTAAAATATAATTCTCCATCATAACCAACAATTTTTTTTATTGTTTCACATATTTGTTTAATTGTTAAGTCCTCCCCTGTCCCAACATTTATAAATGACTTTCCTTTATAATTTTCAAATGTGAAAAGTGTAGCATCCGCCATATCTTCAACGAACAATAATTCTCTATACGGCTTTCCAGTACCCCAAATTTCAACTTCGGGACTATTCTTAACTTTAGCTTCATGCATCTTTCTAATAATCGCCGGGACAAGATGAGATGTTTCTAAATCAAAATTATCATTTATTCCATACAAATTTGTTGGCATTACACCAATATAATTTGTCCCATATTGTTCATTGAAATATTGGCATGCTTTTAAACCAACAATTTTAGCCAAAGCATAACCTTCATTAGTAGGTTCTAAAGGACCAGTTAATAAATATTCCTCTTTAATTGGTTGTTTAGATTCTCTTGGATAAATACAAGAACTACCTAAAAACATCAAATCATTAATATCATTGTTAAAAGCAGCATTAATTACATTATATTCAATACCAATATTCTCCATAAGAAATGCTGATTGATTATTCATATTTGCATTAATTCCACCAACTTTTGCAGCGGCTAAAAATACAACATCAGGTTTTTCCCTTTTAAAAAAATTATTAACATCAAATTGATTAGTTAAATCTAATTCCAAATGAGATTTCAGCACTAAATTATTATAACCTTTCTTTTTTAATAAACGACATATTGCAGAGCCAACCATTCCATTATGTCCGGCAACATAAATCTTGCTATCCAAATCTAACATACATTAACCTCTTTTTTTATAACTTTCATGACTAACTAATTTTAAATCCTCTTGAACCATTTCTTTAACTAATGATTTAAATGGTGTTTTAGTGGGATTCCATCCTAATTTCTTAGTAGCTTTTGTTGGATTTCCCAGTAATTGGTCAACTTCAGTTGGCCTAAAATATTTTGGATCCACTTCAATTAGGACATTATTTGTTTCGCTGTCTATTCCTTTCTCATTTATTCCTTCACCTTCCCAACGAAGGTTAATTCCAATTTCTTTAAAAGCCAATTCACAGAATTCTTTAACAGTATGCATTTCACCAGTTGCAATTACAAAATCTTCAGGTTCATCATTTTGTAGTATTAACCACATACATTCAACATAATCTTTTGCATGACCCCAATCACGTTTAGCATTGAGATTACCCAAATAAAGCTTTTTTTGTTTACCTAATTTAATTCTAGCAGCTGCAAGTGTTATTTTACGTGTTACAAATGTTTCTCCCCTTCTTGGAGATTCATGGTTGAATAAAATTCCATTTGATGCAAATATATTATATGCTTCACGATAATTTTTTGTAATCCAAAAACCATATAATTTGGCAACACCATAAGGACTTCTTGGATAAAATGGTGTAGTTTCGCTTTGTGGAACTTCTTGAACAAGCCCATATAATTCAGAAGTAGATGCTTGATAAATTTTAGTATTCAATCCTAACAAATGCACAGCTTCAAGAATACGTAAAGTCCCTAATGCATCAACATTAGCAGTATACTCGGGAATTTCAAATGAAACCTTTACATGAGATTGTGCTGCCAAATTATAAATTTCATCAGGTTTTATTTTTTGAATTAAAGATATAACATTTGTTGAATCAGTAATGTCCCCATAATGTAAATAAAAATTCTTTTCATTATGCATATCTTCAATAAACTCATCAATATACAAATGTTCAATTCTACCAGTGTTAAATGAAGAACTACGGCGAATTATACCGTGAACCTCATAACCTTTATCTAATAAGAATTCAGCAAGATAAGATCCATCTTGCCCAGTAATTCCCGTAATCAATGCTTTTTTCATCATATCAATCCATATTACTTATTGTTCTAATTTCAAATGATTTAATAAAGACAAAATCCTCTTTATCCTCGAATGGATATGCCGGTACAATTTTTAAATCATTAATTAATGCATTTTTAGGCATGACCAGATATTGATCAAAGTCATCCCCATCATAATAGAAAACATTAAATGAATTTTCCTCACAATATTTTTTATTATCAGTTGTTTTAAAAAATATTCTCAAACAATTAAAACAATTTGATTCAATAGCTATTTTAATAATAAACCTACCTTCATTATTATATTTATCATTTAATATTATTTTTGAATTATTATTCAAATTAATTATTTTATATGAGTTTTCTTGTTTAATATACTCTAAATTATTAAATGAAAAATCATTTTCACTGAGTCTGCAAATGCTATTCTTTGATAAATTAAAAAGTTTTCCATTATTATTTACAACTTTAATTGGTTTCCTATTATCAATTGTTTCTACACCTATAACTCTTCTATTTTGAAACCAAGGATCTGGAGCGATGATTATTTTATCTTCATTTTCACTTAAAAATGCTGCCCACCAGCTTAGAGTACTATTGGCAATAATAAAATGTTTACAAGAAGACATTAACTTAAGAAGTTCACCATTTCCTCTTGCAACTAATTCATTATTCTCTTTAAAATCAACGAAAACATGAGGGTAATTAATATTTAAAAGCTTTTTAGCACCTTCAATATCATCAGAAAAAATGAAAAATTTAGGATTTTCCACTTTTGATGCTAAAATTTCTATAGATTTTTCATAATATTCTGCACTACATAAGCCAAAACCAAATGAGACTTTATAATCACCATGCCGAACATGTAATAGAATAGAATCAAATTTATGCATATCCTCAGTGATTTTTTTTGAATCCGCTGTTAGTGGACTAAGGTACATTAAATCTTCATGAATTAAATCTAAATAATTATTAAAATGTCTTTCAGTAATAAATAATCTATTTTTAGAATCAGCATAAAACTGAAAAAGACCATAAAAATATGATGGTGATTCAATATCATTAGAAGAATTAAAGAAAAATTCTATATTTGGGTCTCTGTTGTAAATATCCGGTTCAATATATTTAAATTTAACATTCTGCAAAGTATTTTCTAAATAGTATAAACAATTATAAATAAATGGAGATGATTTAAAAAATGGTAAGTATTTGAAGATATAAAATATTAACCTAAAAAATGGATTAAGATAATTAGTTTCAAAAAAAGGGAAATTACCGAGAACCCCTTTTATATTAAATGAGTTCAAACCATAAATCGCATGCCTAGCACTAAGACCATTAACATTAGTAATATCAATGAACAATTCTTCATTTAACTCTTTTGATAATGCCCTTGCAAAAGAATACTGGAATAATTGATTACCTAAACCTCCATCCAATCCAATAATTAACATAATCACACCAACAAAATAAATTACACAAAAATAATTTTATAAATCTTCATATATAATCATTACTAAGAAATGATATGGTTTCTCATATTGTTAAGACATTTTTTATTTTCTATCAAACCCTCTAAATATTAAGTCCATTAGAACTCCTAAAATATATTAATAAAAATCTTTGATGAATCAATAGTATACATTTATTTTTTAGATTCATTGAAAACTCTAAAATAAAAAATTAAATAACAACAACGACTCATAATTTCTTCAATATCTTTATTATGGAATATTTTATATAATCACTTTTGTTACCAATATTAAGTTTGCGAATGCTACAAGATTCCTCATCTTTTACAAGATTCCATCCTTTCTCTATATAATAAGAAATAGCATTGCTTATATTGATGCAATTTTCGTTGTTCTGTGAAATTGCTGTATTTTCAGAGTTCATACTTGATTCTGGTTTTAATCCCCATTGCTCTAAATCCCAATACGGATGAGGCGGAACAAAAGTGGGAATTCCATGCTCTTTACATTTAAAAGAAATATACATATCTGCAGCGACATATTTATGCTTTTGGAACTCTTCTGTATCACCAAACATGAACTCTAGCCAGTCTTTTTTGAAAAACCAAGATTGTCTTACAAAATCAACCATTACACTCTCATGATATGGTTTGCGCCAACCCAGACAGAAAAATCCGTCGTGAGGATACTGTTCCGGCTTTTGTAAAATAACACCCTCTGTACCATAAATGCCTTCGTTTTCCTGCATGTGGTAATGACAGTTTTCAAGCCAACTTATGCCTGGAATCACATCTGCATCCAATATGCATATGTAATTAGATTTTGCAGTGTTTTTTACATATCTTAAGCGTTCCCAAACATCCATAACTTCCGAACAAACATTTACATCATCAAATTTTTGCAAAAGTTCTTTTATAGAATCATTAGTATCAGGACCATTTATACTATCAGTGAACAAGAAAATTTCTTTTGGTATGAGTGTTTGTTTTTGCAATGCTTCCAGCTGCAAGACAATAGCATCCTGATTTTTATAAGATGTTAGAATAACTGCAACATCAAAATTTACTGCTTCTAGGTCGAACCTCCAACAGTTACGACTTCCATAAACAGAATTTGGATTTGTATATGGCCTTGTATCTTTTTGATGAATGTATTTATCTAAAGATGAGCCAAAATCAATATAAGTGTTGTTGGGATTATTCTGATATAAACGTTTTATTATGATTTCTGACAAGGGCCCCGCACTAAAAACATACAATAAGCCATTCTTGTCTCCAAAATCTTTTATTATTTCATCTACAAGAACATCAAGTTCATCTTCAAAAAAAGAAACTCCCTGATCACCAATGGAATAATATTTTAACACATTCAAATTCCCAATCTTATTATTTTTGCCGGCATGATTTGCAATCACAACGGCATCTCTGGTGAGCTTTTCAAATTCAGAAATAAAATGATGATAGTTTTTATTTACAAAAATATTTGAAAAGGTAGTGTTTTTGCTTTTTACTTTGGACAAATACCAGTAATATGCAGGTCTGTCACAACAAGGGCAACTTACTCCGTAGTACACATTGTCTGCATCAACATCCAATGTGTCATACAGAGCACTTCCAAGAGGTGTTAATTCTGCAGGACTAATCCATCCTTCCTGTGCATGAACAGGTTTTCCCAGCATAAGACTTCTTTCACCATCCGCATGACGAAATAAGACTATGTTTTCATTATTACGTATTGATGTGAAAATCTTTTCAAAATCATCATTTAAATATTTCTTTTCTACCATAAAATGCACTTCTATAAATTGTTTATGTAATTTTGGCTCTCTCAAAAATTTTTAAGATATTAATATATTATATTTTATAATTATGCTATATAAAAATTACAAAATTTATTTTTAAATCTTAAGTTTCAGTGCTTGATTTTTCAGTTTAATTTCCAAAAATACATTTTATCACAAATTTGGGGAGTGTAAAAAATTTAACTGATATTGTAACTCCTATTCATTGTATATAAGTT
>CAZLPA010000040.1:0-4984 GCA_964561295.1 uncultured Candidatus Saccharibacteria bacterium
CTTATTTACTTATATGACTTTGTATTATATTAAGATAAATATGCCGAACATTAAGAATCTACTCGATTGAAGTTTCTGATTCCCTTTTTACCACCGGCAGATGAACGGTCACTTCCGTTCCTTCACCGGGCTCTGATGCTATATCTATTCCGTATTTATCACCGCACTCCGTCTTTATCCTTCTTTCGATATTCTGAAGAGAAATATGGCGAAGTTCTTTAGGTTCATTGATCTCTAAGCTATCCGCATCGGTAATCGTTTTTTTGACCTCTTTAAGCTTCTCCTCGCTCATACCTTTCCCGTTATCCAGGATTTTTACGAAAAGGTCCTCCCCGGTGACCTGAGCAGATATGCTTATCTTACCCTTACTGCCGGCAAGTCCGTGAGTAACTGCATTTTCTACAACAGGCTGCAAAAGCATCCTTGGAACAAGGATCTCCTCAAAGAAATCCTCTTCGTCAATATCGATATCTATCATTCCCTTATACCTTGTGCGCATGATCTTAAGGTACTGTTCCAATGTATAGAATTCCTCGGAAAGCAGAATCATATCCTCACCGGCATTGGCATAGCGCAGAAGCCTCGCAAGCTCGTCACAGGTATCGGAGGCTTCCGCTTTATCTCCCTTGTAGACCAGTGCCCTGATCACATTCAGGGTATTTACGGTAAAGTGTGCGTTTATCTGCTTTTTCAGCAGATATTTCTCCGTTCTTTCTCTGATCAGTTCTACGGGCTCCACCATTTTGTTTTTTACATACCATGCAAAAAAAACGATCGTGAATACCAGAATAAGGATCGTGACCGGAAGTGCGATCCTGAAATAGGAAGCCACACCCGCAAGTCCTGTTCCGTATGAATAGATAAGTAATCCGAATCCGGAAAGTCCCACTTCCTTTTCATAAACCGCGGCTGCTTTCTCCCTGATTATGTCCAAAGAATCATGATCAAGAAGCTTATCTGAGCACAGGATCCTGTCACCGAAATAAAGTATCACGCCTATATCCTCAGACTGGTTATATGTTCTAAGCATACTCCCAATCTTAGCCTCATCTGATAAAAGCACAGAATAACCCAGTGTTTTTTGTCCTTCTTTTACAGCCTCATAGGTGCCTATGTAATTCTGATTGCCTGAACTGATACTGATAACGCCCCCGGTTTTCCCACTTATCAAAAGAAACGCCCTGTTTAATGCCGTATTATCGACACTCCCGCGAAGTCTGAAAAAACGACCGTTTTCATCAAACACGACCACATTTTCACTTCCCTGCATATATCCCGAAATACCGCTCTTTTCTTCAGAGAGGATAGCGCCTGCTTTGTAAAAGGAATATGTATCTTCCTCTTTAAGCATGTTTATGATATCCTCGTTGCCGGCAAGCTCAATTGCGCTGTTTTCCATCATGAGAAGTTCTTCCTCTATGCCGTAAATGATTGCTTCGGAAGAAGATTTTGTCTGCTCTGCCAAATTCCTGTCTATCACAGACCGGGTCAGTACATAAAAGAAAACCCAGATGAACACAAGGATGATCCCCAGCGCACCGATGGCCATTATGAAATTCTTAAGGATCTGCCCTTTCTTCATCAGTTACCTTTCAAAATATCCGTCCAGAACGAAACTCTCTTTTCTTTTTCATCAATCAATCTTTGCTGATCCGGAACTATCAGGTCGATTTCAGAAAGGGGGACCTCATTACCGTCCGGAACGTCATCCCTTACAGACCAGGTTCCCGCTGTAGTGAATGGCCTTAATCCTGCACCCTGTCCGTCCTTCTCTCCCAGGAGAAAGCGGATAAACAGCTTTGCGAAATTCTCATTTTTACAACCGTTTGTCATCATCACCGCATAGGATGTACGGCAACCGGAGAAGGGCGTAAGCTTGTAAACCGGAGCAAGGCAGTATCCGACATCGGCAAGGCGAAGCTTGCTTGAAACACACCATCCGAAATCAGCTTTGCCGTCATTCAAAGCCTCTGTAACCTCATCCGAGCTGTTGGTAAACATGATATTTTCCGAAACCTTTTCCCAAAAATACTCAGCTGCATTCTCCGTTCCGTTAAGCTTAAGTTTTTCTCCTGCGTATGCTGCATATGCATCTTCAAATTCACCGATGTGATCAAGGGATGATGCGCAAAACGCATAAGTAGAAAAGCTTCTCAGGGGATTTGGCATATAGATCCTGCCCCTGTACTTCTCCTCCGTTAACTCCCAGATATTTTCTATCGGGCACTCCGAATACTCTTTTGTGCTGTAAAAAAGGATCTCTGCCTCATTCAGGAAAGATACCATTCCGTCCGCAGCTGCCTCTTCCATATGGCCCCTATATCCTCAGGCAGATAAGGTACCACAATACCCGTATCAACAAGACGTGACTTAAATTCTCCGCTGTTGTCATTACAAAGCACAACATCACATACAGGCGTGCCGCTTACGTTTCCTTTTTCCACCTCTTCGATCAGATTCGGGCTTCTTAAGTCCCGAACTTCGACAAAGAGACCGGGATACGCTTTTTCAAAGGCTTCCTTGGTATCAACTACCCTGGTTGAAACGGTATAGACTACCAGAATATCCTCCTTAAGCGCCCTTTCATATAATTCTTCCGGAGTACTGTTATCGGTTATAACATTACCGGTTTCTTCCTCTATGCTGGCTGCATCCCCGCATCCGCCGAGAGCGAGAGCCATAGCAAGTATCAGTGCGGCAATCCTTCCAGGTATCTTTTCCATTCTTCATCACTCCATATATCCTTTTTACCGCGGATAAAATCCTCCATCGCGGCATCTATGTATCCGGACAGTCTGTCATCGTACGGGTGGAACGCGTCAATTTTCGGCAAAAGATCCTCATAACTCATATATGCCCGTCCGTTAATATATTCAAAGTCTGAATTAACACCGTTCCAGGTAACGCCCTCCAGATATTCCTCCGGCACATTCATCGGTCCTATCCCGTTCAGGTGTTTATTCTGAGATGTGTTCCAAATATAATTGACGGTGGTTATGGTTGACACTCCCCCATACACACTGACATCGCTTCCGTCGGAATAAATCCAGTCTTTACCCTCTTCCCCATATCTCGCGATCAAGGATGCTTCGGGAGTCACCATAAGAGAAAGCAGTCTTTCCGCCTGCTCTTTTTTATTGCTTCTTTCCGTTATGATCGCTCCTATTTCGGGATCTCTCTGTATGTACAGCGCGTTCTTTTCCCCGTTCGGACCCTTAAGAGGCGGAACATGGATATACCTTGCCAGTATCTCGGGATTACCCTGATAGATCACATCAGATATGGACGAGGTCGTAAAGGCACCTACGATATCCCGATCACTGTTACAAACTTCCGTAAATTGTTTGGTGTTCCCGTCCCATATACTGTCATCCAAAAGCCCACCTTCATACAATCCGTGACAATATTCGATCCCGGCTCTGAATTCGTCCGTGGCGGCATAAAGAATATCTGCATCTTCGTTTATCCCGTATCTTGAATGATATGGATCATTATAAATAAATGAGTTTAAAAGAATTTCCACGGGTGAAAACGAGTATTCCTCATAAGACCCTGCCATGGGAATCTCGTCACTTATCCCGTTTCCGTTGGGATCCATTTCCTTAAATGCCTTGAGCACCGCTTTAAGCTCTTCCGTATTTTCGGGAATGGGCAAAGAAAGGGTTTTCAGCCAGTTGTAATTTATCCATAGTATCTGACCGGGACCGGAGCTTTTTGAACTTCCGGTATTCTCGTAATATGTCCTGTCGTCATTAACATAAATGTCTCCTGAGGATACATATTTCGAAAGTTCCTCCTGCGTGATCTTAAAGTTCTCTCCAAACATCACAATGTCGATATCCGCATCGGACGAAAAGAGTGCATTAAGAAACCCGACACCATCACTCTGTCTGATGATCATAAAGTCAAGATCGTAGCCTGTTTGCTCCTCAAGCCACTTTATATAGTAATTGTTTTCGAGATCCTGAACGTGTGCAGACTCCGGAATGGCGACAGAGAGTTTTTCTCTGCTTTCTTTCGAAGTACAGCCGTTCAGGCATAAGGCAAACAGGCACAATATGCTTATGATTCCGGTTAAAACCGGTATTTGTTTTCTTTTTCTCATATCCGGTCTATCGATTGTCCTTATCCTTTGGAGAGTATCCGTAATAGTTTTTAAAGGTCCTGTAAAAGTGATGGTAATCTGCGTAACCAAGATCGAATGCGATCTCTTTTACCGATAAGGTCTTATCCGCTAACATTTCCTTGGCCCGTATCATTCTCTTTTTCGTAATATAGATACTGAAGGTGGTATCAAAGTGTTTCTTAAACAGCTGGCAGATATAGTTTTTACTGAAACCAAACTTATCTGCGATCTGTTCCAAACAAAGTCTTTCTGTAAAATGCTCATTTATATAGGCCACGAGATCATTAAAAGTCGAATTCTGCGTAACAATTTGCAAGCCCTCCTCCGGAAGTCTTGCACTGATCTTCACATACAGTTTTTCAAGAAGGATCCGGATCTCTTCATCGTTGATGGGTTTTAAGATATAGTCATAACCGGATTGTTTGAAAAATGTACGCACATCGTCATATTCATCATATGCAGAAAGCATGACAAATTCACAGACGAGGCCCTTTTCTTTGATCCTTCTGATCATCTCATTACCGTCTATTTCAGGCATCCTCAGGTCACAGATACAAACATCCGGAAGAAGGCGGCTCACTTCCTCTATAGCCTTCAGCGGGTCAGTGCACCGTCCTACGACCTCGAACCCGTTTTCCATCCATGGAACACGGCTCTCCAACTCCTCCAATATGATATTGTCATCATCCACAAGATATACTTTATACATTTCTGCCACCGTACTTTGTCATAACATCTGAAAATGCTACATAGCTTCTTCTATTGCCTTAATCTTTTCTTCCGGGCATCCGGGCTGCTTACTTCTCCGCTCCGCTCCGGTCGGCGCAGAGCAATCGTCCACTGGACGATTTGCGCCCG
>CAZLPA010000041.1:0-4963 GCA_964561295.1 uncultured Candidatus Saccharibacteria bacterium
TGCGAGCAAGATCGTGTGCCAAAGGCAGGCCTCCCCGCCCTCCTTTGGAAACCTCTAGGGTACCGGCAACTGCATTTCCTCGCGTGAGATCGAAACGCTTTTTGCCGGTATTCATTTTCCCCGCGTGCCACAAAAATGAAAAAAGGTTTTTGTGACAGGCGGGAGAAAATGAAAAAGGGGACGAAGGGCGCGGTGCGTGTTAGTCTAATTTTTCAAACTTATGTTGAGAAAACGAAACCGATTTGATATACTGGTCACAGTTATAATTTCTGTCTCGAATGCTTCTAAATGCAATTGCCAAAAAGGAGAAGAGAGATGTCTGTTTCCTATAAAAAACTGTGGCACATTCTCATTGATCGGAATATGAAGAAAAAGGATCTTGAGATCAAATCCGGCATTAGCCATTATCAAATGTGCAAGCTGGCAAACGACAAGGATGTAACCACCGATGTAATCGGAGCCATATGCGTGGCGCTCAATGTAACAAGCGACCAAATCATGGACTTTATCCCCGATGATCGACAGGATGGTGTTTGCTGATGCTTGGAGCTTTGATCGGGGATATCGCAGGATCCCGTTTTGAGTGGCACAACATAAAATCAAAAGACTTTGAATTGCTCACTGCTGTGGGTCGATGCCGGCCGACAGATGACAGCATCATGTCTCTTGCTATTGCCAAAGCGATCTTGAATTGCAAGGGCGACTATGACCATCTTGATCAACAGGCCGTCTCCTGTATGCAGGAGTTGGGGCGGAAATACCCTCACGCTGGTTATGGCGGGAAGTTCCATAAGTGGATCTACGCAGATGATCCACACCCGTACAACAGCTTTGGCAACGGTGCCGCCATGCGTGTGAGCCCCTGCGGATTTGCAGCGGCCTCAATGGAAGAAGCTATTTCTCTGGCTCGCGCTGTGACTAAGGTCACGCACAACCACCCGGAGGGAATGAAGGCTGCCGAAGCGACGTCTGTAGCAATATTCCTAGCCAGAAGTGGCAAAAGTATGTTAGAGATCCGGGACTACATTGCGGCCAATTACTACAAGATTGACTTTACGCTGGACAGCATTCGCCCCACATACTCTTTTGACGTTACATGCCAGGGCAGCGTCCCCCAGGCTTTTGAAGCATTCTTTGAGTCGGTCGGTTTTGAAGACGCCATCAGGAATGCCATTTCCATCGGCGGAGACAGCGACACGATCGCCGCGATCACCGGATGTATCGCGGAGGCATATTATGGAATTCCGGCAAATCTCCGTAAGCATGCTCTGACTTTCCTGGATAAAACTCAGCTTGATATCCTGAACGCATTTGAAACAAAATACGGGATGATTGTTGAAAAAACAGTCAGCAAGGAAGTGTCTCGCCCTGTGAGCTTTACGCCGGAAAAGAAAACAGAATCAGAGAATCGACAGCAATCCATGTTCGACGCCATGGACGCGGCAGATCAGGCGGAGCACAGCACCGATACCGTCGACCGGGAGACCACGGCCAACCAGCTTTACAGCCATCTGTTTGAGGCCTGTAATATTCTCCGTGGTCCGATCGACCAGGATGACTATAAATCCTATGTGATACCGATCCTGTTTTTCAAACGGCTGTCCGACGTTTTTGATGAGGAAACAGCCGACAACAAGCTGAAATACGGTGATGATATCGTCTTTTATCCGGAGGACGAGCTGCACGCTTTTGTTATTCCCGAGGGCTGCCATTGGAAAGATGTGCGTGAGACCAACGAAGATGTCGGCAAAGCCATCGTTGATGCCATGATGGGCATCGAGCACGCCAACCCGGATACGCTGGCTGGCTTGTTCTCCTCTTTTGACGATGCTAACTGGACGGACAAGACCAAGCTGGACGATGCACGGCTGAAAGACCTGGTCGAGCACATGTCCTCGCTCCCTGTCGGCAATCGGAACTATTCCGCCGACGTTATGGGCGATGCCTATGAATACCTGATTAAAAAGTTTGCGGACATGAGCAAAAAGAACGCCGGTGAATTCTACACCCCGCGTTCCGTGGTCACGCTGATGGTGCGTCTGTTGCAGCCAAAGTCCGGCGAGTCTGTTTATGACCCCGCCTGCGGGACTGGAGGCATGCTGATCGAAGCCATCCGCAACATGGATGATGAAAAGGCTTCCTATGGCAAGATCTACGGCCAGGAGAAAAACCTCTCTACATCCGCTATCGCCCGCATGAACCTCTTCCTGCACGGAGCAAAGGAGTTTAAGATCGTTCGGGAGGATACTCTCCGCAAACCTGTGTTTATCCATAATGGTCAGCTTCAGCAATTCGACTGTGTTCTGGCCAATCCTCCTTTCGGTCTTGACCATTGGGGTGCGGATGTCTTTGAAAACGATCAGTGGGGCCGCAACCTTTGGGGCAGCCCGACAGATTCCAATGCCGACTTCGCATGGCTGCAGCACATGTTCAAATCCATGCGTCCCGGGAAGGGCCGTTGTGCCGTTGTCATGCCGCAAGGCGTTTTGTTCCACGGCGGCCGTGAAGGGGTCATCCGCCAGAGAATGATCGAAACCGACTGCGTGGAGTGTGTAATCGCCCTGGTCGGCAATCTGTTCTACGGTGCTGGCGTCTCTGCCTGCATTCTGTTCCTGAACAACAATAAGCCGCTTGCCCATCGGCATAAGATCTGTCTGATCGACGCTACAAACATCTATACGGCCCAGCGCGCCAAAAACATCATGACTGAAGCGGATATCGACAAAGTCTATTCTCTGTGGGCCGATTACAAAGACGTTGTCGACCGCTGTGCGATTGTCGATCTGGACACCATCAGAGAGAAAGGATACACGCTCTCTGTCAACACCTATATCGAGAAATCTCCCGCACCGCCGATCGACCCGGCCAAGGTGCGCCGTGAGTTCATGGAGGCCCTGAAAGAGGTACAGGAGAGCGAAGCTGCGCTTATGGAGCTGCTGAGGAAAGGGGGCTACATTGATGGGTAACCGCATCACATTGGATGAGCTCAAATCCTATCTGTGGCAGTCCGCCGTTCTCCTGCGTACCAATATTGATGCCGGCGCATACAAGCAGTACATCTTCCCCCTGATGTTCTTCAAGCGGATCTGCGACGTCTACGACGAAAAAGCCAAGCAAGATCTGGAGAAATACGGCGAGGATATCGTCCTCTATCCGGAAGAGGAGCTGCACCAGTTCATTATTCCGAAAGGGTGCCACTGGAAAGACGTCCGCCAGGTAACTGAGGATGTCGGCGCTGCGATTGTCGCTGCTTTTAGGGCAATCGAAAAAGCCAACGGCGAAAAAATGGTCGGCATTTTCGGAGACGGTGCCTGGACGAACAAAAGCCGTCTTCCGGACCGCCTTCTGCGGGACTTGCTGGAGCACTTCTCTTCCAAGAACCTGTCTCTGGAAAACTGCCCAGAGGACGAGCTTGGCCAGGGCTATGAATACCTAATCAAGCGGTTTGCTGATGACAGCGGACACACCGCACAGGAATTCTATACGAACCGCACGGTGGTCCATCTTATGACGGAGATGCTCCAGCCCCAGAGCGGGGAATCCGTCTACGATCCCACCTGCGGCAGCGCAGGTATGCTCATATCCTGCATTGCCTACCTCAAGAACCAAGGAAAAGAATGGCGGAACCTGCAGGTTTACGGCCAGGAGATCAACCAGCTTACCAGCGCCATCGGACGAATGAATCTGTTCCTGCACGGTGTTGCAGATTTCGACATAGCCAATGCCGATACACTGAAAGCCCCGGCTTTTATTGAGAACGGACAGCTGAAGCGTTTTGATCTGGTGTTGGCCAATCCGCCCTACTCCATCAAGCAGTGGGACCGTAGCGCTTTTGAAAACGACAAATACGGGCGTAACTTCCTTGGCACGCCGCCCCAGGGACGTGCTGACTACGCTTTCTTTCAGCATATTCTGAAGAGCCTGAAGCCGAACACCGGGCGCTGCGCGATCCTGTTCCCCCATGGCGTCCTGTTCCGCAATGAAGAAAAGGATATGCGGGAAAAACTGGTGAAAAGCGATCTGGTAGAATGCGTCGTCGGTCTTGGTCCCAACCTGTTTTTCAATGCCCCGATGGAGGCATGCGTTGTTATCTGCCGGACGAACAAGCCCCTGGAGCACAGGGGAAAGATCCTGCTGATCAACGCTGTCAAGGAGGTCACGCGGAAAAACGCCCAAAGCTATCTGGAAGACGATCATATCGCGCATATCGCGTCCACATACCACAGCTTTCAGGACGAAGACGGGTATTCTAAGGTCGTATCGATAGAGGATGTGGAAAAGCAGAACTATTCTCTCAGCATTCCTCTGTATGTACGGAATGCAGGCCCGGTCGATCCTGTCAAATCGTTGGACGAGTGCGTCGATGACTGGCTGTCTCAAAGCGTGAACGTGCAGTCCGCTCTGCAGGCGTTGACCGATCTATTGGAAAAGGCAGGTGAATCCATTGGCTAAAGTAAAACTCGGCGATGTCGCGCGGGAATACAAATCCACCGTAAAAGATGCCGCGGATCTTCCAAACGTGGGCCTTGAGCACCTGATTCCCGGAGAGATCGAGCTGACCCAATGGAGCGAGGGCAGCGATAATACATTCACCAAAGGCTTCAAAAAAGGACAAATGCTGTTTGGCCGGCGCCGTGCTTATTTGAAAAAAGCCGCCGTCGCGCCTTTCGACGGTATCTGTTCCGGAGATATCACGGTAATTGAGGCAATCCCGGAAAAGATCCTGCCGGAACTGCTGCCGTTTGTCATCCAAAACGATCGTCTCTTTGATTATGCGGTTGAAAAGTCTGCCGGCTCTCTGTCTCCCCGGGTAAAGTGGGAGCACTTGAAGAACTACGAGTTTGAGTTGCCCGAAATCGGACAACAAAGAGAACTGGTCGATTTGCTTTGGGCTATGGCTCGCACAAAAAAGGCCTATCAGAATCTCGTAAAACAAACCGATGAGCTTGTGAAATCGCAATTT
>CAZLPA010000042.1:0-4850 GCA_964561295.1 uncultured Candidatus Saccharibacteria bacterium
CAAAGATGAAGCCGAGAAAGCTAAGAAGGAGCTTTCCAGCTCAACCTCAACTGACATCAATCTCCCATTCTTAAGCGCTGACGCTGATGGTCCAAAACATTTCGAATACACTTTAACCCGCGCCAAACTCGAAGAATTAGTCAGCGACCTTCTTGATCGTCTTGAAGAGCCAGTTAGAAAAGCTTTGAAAGATGCCAAGCTCGATACTAAAGATATTGACGAAATCGTTATGGTAGGCGGTATGACTCGTATGCCAGCTGTCGTCGAAAAGGTCAAATCCATCTTTGGCAAAGACCCTATGCAGGGTGTTAACCCAGATGAAGTTGTAGCAGTCGGCGCAGCTATTCAAGGTGGCGTTCTTCAAGGCGACGTCAAAGACGTATTACTACTTGACGTTACTCCACTCACCTTAGGCATCGAAACTATGGGTGGCGTCCGCACACCATTAATCGACCGCAACACTACCATTCCTACCAGCAAATCTGAAGTTTTCTCTACTGCCAGCGACAATCAGCCACAAGTTGAAATTCACGTCCTTCAAGGCGAGCGCGAATTCGCCAAAGACAATAAATCGCTCGGTCGTTTCATTCTAGACGGCATTGCTCCCGCCCCACGTGGCGTTCCACAGATTGAAGTTACCTTTAACCTAGACGCCAACGGTATTTTAAATGTCACTGCCAAAGATAAAGGTACTGGCAAAGAGCAATCTATCACCATCCAAAACTCCGGCAATATGAGCAAAGAAGATATCGAAAAAGCCCAAAAAGAAGCCGAACTCCACGCCGAAGAAGACAAGAAAAAACGCGATACTATTGATGTTAAAAACCACCTAGAAAACGCCATCTATCAAGCTGAAAAAATGCCAGATGAATACAAAGACAAGATTAGCGACGAGGATAAGACAACCATCAAAAAAGCTGTCGAGGAAGCCAAAGAAGCATTGAAAGACGAATCCGCCGACAAAGACAAGCTCGAAGCTGCTGCCAAAGAGCTCAGTGATAAAATCATGCCTATCGGTGCAAAAATGTACCAGCAGTCTTCTACGGATGACAAAAAGGATGAAAAGAAATCAGACAAAAACGACGAACCCGTCGAAGGCGAAGTCGTAGATAAATAATCTCCGCAGAAAATAGGCTAGCTACAAAACTAGCCTATTTTTATTCTCAAATATTATTGATAATAATACCGGCAATAAATAAATATGCAAGGCATTGGGCAAACCAGAGAAGAAACATAGCGATACCCCATAAGCCACCATCAACGACACCAAAACCCCACCTGCTGAATTCCGAACCACCATCCTAATTACCAGAGCTAAAGTGAATACTACTAATAAAACCCCCACAACACCAATCTCTAAAAGTAAGCTCACAAATTCATTCTGGACAATTTCTTTTGGACTCTCTGTCAACCCAGCATCATATAATGCTTGCCCAGCACCACCAATTCCCACGCCGAAAGCCATTGTGCCAAAATCTTGCGACCAGAGTGTCAACGCATCTCGCGTTAATTCCTTTCTAATTTCAGTCGACTCCTCTACATAACCATCAAATATCGCTTCATTATTTTGCGCTGAAGAGAGCGCCTGCGTTTCCTCCGAAAAATCCAAATCTCCACTCACTTCGGCCCCATTATCCTTCGCCCTAACATCAATTACGCCCAACGATAGATGATTTAAAACCTTTGCCACTCCAGAAAAGTATGTATCATTAGTTGGCCCAATTTCCGCAAAAATTCCTTGCAAATTCAAAATAAACAGAAACGCCAAGCCCACAATCAGCCAAATCAGCATAGCCTTCCATTTTTTCGTTAGCACTATTTGAAAAACAGTTAAGAAAACTAGCCCTATCACACATGCATAAATCGCCCCCCGCGAAAATGTCAAAAACAGCGTTGCGCTGAATATAAAAACCAAAACAACGCCTATTGAGGACCATAAGCTTAGGCGAGCGCCCTTGAGCGTGTCCGAAATAGGTGTTGTTTTAGTTATATATAAATATGAGGCAATTATGCTTGGTGCTATCAATAAATTGCCCATGAATTGTGGTTCTATCGCAAACCCATTCGGATGCGGGAATCCAAACATTTGCGACACACACCCTTCACACATCAAGGTGCACTCACGTGGTACTCCAGCTACGTCTAAAATACATTGCAAAAAACACCATGCACAAACTACTAAACTCGATCCAAAAAATATCTTCCAAAAATTTTTTTTAAAAGTCTTGAGGAATGTTACTTTCTCTTTTAATATTACCAATGCAAACACTGCAAAATAAATTAACCACAAAACTCCCATCGTCAAAATCCCCCTCACCATATTTGCAGACCATATTACCGACAAACTCATAAAAACCGGCAGCAACAACCATCGCCATTTCTCCAAAATCTTACCGAGCATTTTATTCTTCACTAAAATTATAAATGACAATATGTCGAAAGCCACCAGCCATATTATCGGCAAAGAAATCTCAAAATTCATACTCTCACTTGTACCGAATGAAATTACAGGATAATACGAGAAAAACAAAATTGCCGGCAGCGTATAAACTAAGAAAATGTAAAGCCTACTTATTCTTTTCATTTTCACATTTTTTCACAAAACTTAAAATCTCTCGGTCAAACCTTTCAAGACTAAACTTATCTGCAGTCCTAGCAACTTTCTCACGATCAAACTTCATTTTCTCAAACCTCAAAATCGCTTCCGCTAAAGATTTTGCTGTTTGCTGTTCAAACAAAACTCCATTTTTACCATCTTTCACATAATCTCTAGCACCACCCTCACCAAAAGCAATCACAGGACATCCTGCTGCTAAAGCCTCTACTGGCGCAATACCAAACGGCTCTAAACTTGGGAACAAATATCCCTTTGCCTCACCCAAATATTTTGCTAGCTTCTCTTTCTTCATCAAAGGCAAGAATTGCACCAACTTTGACCCTTCCGCCATTTTTACTAATTTCTTATGTTCCGGCCCTTCACCCACCACCACCAAATGTCGCTGTGTCATTTGCGCCGCTTTCACCGCCAAGTCAATTCTTTTCCAATTTACCTGCCTTGACGTTGTAATATATGCAGAGCCCAAATCAAAACCATTTTCCAATTTAATCTTGCACGTTTTTTCTTTTGCTCTAAAATCCTCAACCTCTACCGGCGGATGAATCACCACTGCATCCCTACCATAATATTTCTTAATTTGTTCTTTTGCATATTCTGAAATCGTCACAAAATAATCCGGTCTTTGCGCTGACTTTAAATCTGCCTTCCTTAGCGGCACCACCATCAATCTAAAGAAAAATCTCACTACCGGATTTAGCACGCCAAAGCCAGGATTCTTCATATAATCATCATACATCTGCCAGTAATATTGCGTCGGCACATGGCAATAAGATATATGCACACCATTCGGCACCTTTACGGCTTTTGCTTCCGCTCCAGTCACTGAAATCACTACATCACATTCAGAAAGATTTAAATGCGAAAAATATCTCTGCCTTAAAGGCCCCAAAATCCGCCTCATCTTCGTTGGAAATTTTTGTAACCAACCCGTTCTTACATCGGCATCTTTAAACCAATCTATGCCATTCTTGTCATATTTCGACGTATAAATCGGGGCTTCCGGGAATAACCGGTGTATTTCTAGCAGCACCTTCTCCGCTCCACCTACATTCGTTAACCAATCACAAACTAAAGCTACTTTCATTACTTTGCCCCATCCCGCCTTAGTACAGCCACTATTGTTTTAAAGAAAATCTGAGCATCCAATGTTAGTGACCAATTCATCACATAATAAATATCTAGTGCTCTTCTCTCTTCAAACGGAATATCTCTCCGGCCAGATACTTGTGCAAACCCAGTTAATCCAGATTTCACACTGAGTATCAAGGATCTATCACCATAATCACGCAACTCTCCCGGCAAAAGCGCCCGTGGCCCAATCAAAGAAATATCACCTTTCAAAATATTAACAAGCTGCGGCAACTCATCAACCGAAGTTCGTCGCAAAAAATGTCCAAATCTTGTCACGCGTGGATCGTTCTTCAAATAATCTCCCCCGCTCCGATATCTTTTAATTAATTCTGGCTTGCCCATTTTAACAAAAGCCTCCTCTGCCGTCATACCACTATACTCCGGTTTCATAGTTCTAAACTTATAGCATTTAAACCTTCGATTATATTGAGTCAACCTTTCGTCAACATAAATCGGTGAGTATTTAAAATCAGACAACTTTAAAATCAACCAAACAATTATCATCGGTATCAATGCTATTACCAACCCCACCAAGCTAAATAATACATCGAACATTCGTTTTATGACTGCTGCTCCACCCTTTAATGGTGTCAATCTCACCAAAACCGCCGGCGTATTCCCTACGAGCTCCAACTCACCAAAATGTGAAGATAATGCCGTCTCGGATGGCACAAAATAATACAACAAATGTTTATTTACAGCTTGTCTAAACACATACTCCGTAGATTTTTCGTCAGTTTGAAAAATCACATCCGCCCGTGCCTTTTTTAATGCCTCCTTCAAGGATGAAAACTGGTGTCTCCTCAAGTCTTGCGGAATGTACTTACGTGCTGCCACTACCCCAGCCAATCTATATCCAGACTCCGGACTAGATGCAATAAAATCCGCCAAATATTCAGTGTTTTTATGATTACCGACAATAAGCACTCTTTTAGTGCCATAATCCTTCTTAAACACCCACCGCATAATTAGTCTCACTAAATCACGTTCAAACATCAAGAACACAAACGACAATGCCACCGAAGTCAAAGCTACAACTCTCACCGGAAATAATTCTTCGCCAGTAAAAAAATCATAAACTATCAATGCCGCCATGCTTAGT
>CAZLPA010000043.1:0-4272 GCA_964561295.1 uncultured Candidatus Saccharibacteria bacterium
GATTATCCATATGATAACTCCGTGCAAACTAAGAAGCATTTGTCTAAAGTAATGGCAGATATCTTTGACTTGTATGGGTCAGAGGTGATGGTGAAGACTGCAGATGATTTGAAAGACCTTGCATTTGAGTACGAGACAGTAGCTTCGATCTCTACGGCAAAGGATGATTATCCAACTTATGATGAGATTGATGATTTCATTGCGGAAGGCGACGCGAAGACTGCATTAATTCAGCAACAATATAATGATGGTCTTGTTACCGATGAAGAACGTTATAAGTTGACAATTGCTAACTGGCGTGACATCGATAAGAAAATTTCGGATTTTCTGGCTAGCAAACTTTCAGAAATGGATACTGATATTGCAGTGATGGTGAACTCTGGCGCTCGTGGTAATATTTCGAACATCAAGCTCGCTTCTGCAGAGATTGGTATCATGGTTGATATTAACAACAATGAAATTGAGTTGCCGGTGAAGTCGAGTTACAAGAAAGGCTTGAATACTCTCGAATCGTTTATTGCTACGCGAGGCGCACGTCAGGGGCAGGTATCGACGGCACTTCGTACTGCCGATTCGGGTTATCTTACTCGTCGTTTGGTGGATGTATCGCAGGATGTATTTACGACTGACGAGGAAGCTTATGACCCAGGATTTACGGTCTATAAGAGCGAGAGCGAATTGTCTGGTATCGGCTTTGTAGCCAGGATCGCTGGGCGGTATACCGCTGAAGCAGTGCCGGGTTACCTTGAAGCAGATGAGTTAATCACAAAAGAGATGGCAGCTCAGATTGATGCGGATGAAAATATTGATTCCGTGAAAATTCAATCCGTGCTTTCAACTACGGCGGTGGATGGCGTACCACGTAAGGCTTACGGTGTAGATATGTCTACTCGTGAGCTTGTGGCGGCCAATGAACCGGTAGGTGTGATTGCGGCACAGTCTTTGGGTGAGCCAGGTACGCAGCTAACGCTTGATACTAAGCATGGTTCTGGTGTAGCAGGTTCTGGCGCAATTGCGCGTGGTCTTCCTCGTGTGGAAGAGCTTCTTGAGGCTCGTACGCCAAAAGGTCAAGCTTATGTATCGCCTGTTGATGGTGTTGTGGAAGTTTGGGAAGACAACAATCATTATATTGTGCAAATTACTCCACAATCTGGCGAAATTGAACGTATTAAGATTGACGGTCGTAAAGTAGCAGTGAAAGATGGCGAGAGCGTTAAAGCTGGTACGGTAGTTTTGAAGAAGTCTGCCGATAAGCCGGCCGTAAAAGCTAAACATGATGCTATTGTGGAATTGGTAAAAGATGCAGTTATCTTGGTAGGTTCGGCTAACTCCACTGCAAGAGTTGAGATTCCAGGTGACGCCGAGTTAGTAGTAAAGTCAAATGATACTGTAACGGCGGGTGATCGTCTTACGACTGGTTCGCTTAACTTGCAGGATCTCATGAAATATAAAGGTATCGAAGAGACGGAGCGTTATATAATGAATGACGTTCTCAGCGTCTATTCGGCGCAAGGGCATGAGATTTCACCAAAGCATTTGGAAATTTTGGTACGTCAGATGTTCTCACGCGTTCAAATCAATAATCCAGGTGATTCTGAATTCGTTTCTGGCGATATCACTTCTAAGGCGTCGGTAACTCAGGAGAATAAGAGGCTTGAAGCAGAAGGCAAGGAGCCAGCGACTTACACTAATCTGTTGCTTGGCATTACCAAGGTTTCAATCTTCTCCGATTCGTTCTTGTCGGCAGCATCTTTCCAGGATACTACTCGCGTATTGATTAATGCGGCAATCAATGGTCGGATTGATCGGCTACACGGCCTAAAGGAGAACGTAATTATTGGCCGTAAAATTCCAGTAGGAACTGGTGTAGCGCCGATTGAAGATTTTGAGACTCCGGATTCGAAAGTGCCAACTGAAGAGGATCTCGAGAATCTATAATAACTAAAAACTACCTTTCGTTCATTGTTTGCCTAAGTTTGCTCAATGCTCACGATAAGGTAGTTTTTATTATTCCAAAAAAGTCAGATGTATGCTATATTATATATAGTTATTAAAGAGGTTATATGCATTTTAAGACTATTTTCAAATCTTTGAAGAATAAAGATATGCTCCGAAGAGTGTTGATTATTTTTGGGATTTTGGTAGCTTATAGGTTGCTAGCTCAAATTCCAGTACCGATGGGTGATGCGGCGACATTTAAAGAAGCTGTATCTAATTTGATGGAGAAATCAGACTTTTCGAGTTTTTTGAATTTAATTTCTGGTGGTGGCCTGGCTTCGTTTAGTATTATCTTGGTTGGTCTTTCGCCATATATCACTGGTTCAATCGTTATACAACTTTTGACAAAAGCAATACCTTCGCTTGAAGAGTTGTCAAATGATGGCGAGTCTGGGCGTCGTAAAATTAACCAGTGGACTAGGATGTTAGCGGTGCCGCTAGCGGTGATTCAGTCAATTGCCTATATCTTTATTTTGTATCAATCGACAGTTTCGGCGAATATAGCTTCTGAGTTTACGCCTACGGTAGGCGATTGGATATTGTCTGTGGTGGCGATGACGGCTGGTTCGATTATTTTGATGTGGTTAGGTGAGTTGATCACGGAACAGGGTATTGGCAATGGTATATCCACATTGATTTTTGCTTCGATTATTTCACAGTTGCCAACCACAATGGCGTCGCTTGGCTCAGCTTTGTTTAATACAAGCGATGGGTCATTAAGCTTGTTTGGTTGGTTGGAGTTGCCGGTGAATCCTGTGGTGTTCTGGATTATCTTGGGCTTTGCGATAGCGATGTTGGTAGTGATTTACTTCCTAGTAAAGATTAATGAGGCACAAAGAATTGTGACGATTAATTATGCAAAAAGAGTACATGGAAATTCGTCTTATGGCGGGATTAAATCAATCTTACCAATTAAGCTAATTGCGGCAGGCGTGGTACCAGTGATTTTTGCGACGGCTTTTTTGTCGTTGCCGGCATTGGTTGGTCAAGTGATTACGTCGATCAATCCAGGCAATGAATTCGGTGAGTCGTTAGTGACGGTATTTTCGGCGCCGTCGGCAAGTAATTTTTCATCAATGTACCCAGATGGTATTACGGGGCAATGGTTTGTTTATCCGGCATTGTATTTCTTGTTGGTATTTGCCTTTACGTATTTTTATACGTCTATCATTTTCAACACAAAAGAAATTGCTGATAACTTGCAAAAACAAGGTGGTTTTATTGAGGGCGTGAGGCCTGGTATAAAGACAGCGAACTATCTTGGTAAGGTTGTGAGCCATCTTAATTTGTTCGGCGCATTGGCGTTAGGGCTGATTGCTATGTTGCCGTTTATTACGGATTATGTATTTATTTTAACTACTGGTGCTCCAATTGGTCTTTCGATTTCTGGTACGGGGCTCCTCATTGTGGTGACGGTGGCGTTAGAGAATCTCAGGTCGGTGGATTCCAGAGCTCTAATGATAACTTATGATGATTTTAGCAATGAGTCTTAAACTTGGCGCAAGTTGGAAGACGATTTTACGGTGGGGAGTAATAGTTTTGTTGGTAGTCTTGCTCGCAATATTCTTTGTGCGGGTGGCGGTATGGGAGGATGCTTATTATCGAGAAAAAGAAGGTAGCGAAAGAGTAGAAGTAGTGGCGATAGAAGAGCCAGAAGAACTAGTAGAAGTTAAGCCAACAGAAGAAGAAGTAACAGAATATATTGTGGCAGCGGATCGTCCGAGATATCTTACTGTTGAAAAATTAGGGATTTATAATGCCAGAGTAATTCCGATGGGGATTAATGCGTCTGGTGAATTGGCTACACCGAACAATATTTTTGATGTGGGATGGTATGAATCGTCTGGTAAGCCAGGCCAGGGCAAGACAATGCTAATAGATGGGCACAACGGTGGTCCGCATGTGCACGGGGTATTTAAAGATTTACCGGACTTGGTAGCTGGAGATAGGATTGTGGTTGAACGTGGAGATGGTGTAAAATATACGTATGCAGTAGTGGAAAATGTGACGGTGCCGCTAGCAGAGGCTGATATTTATATGGCGACAGCGATGCGTTCGCCGGAGTCGGGCAGAGAATCAGTAACTTTGATTTCTTGTACAGGGGAATGGTCACAAGTACAATATACATATCTTTCTAGACAATTTACAAGAGCAGTACTGGTTAATAATTAGGGTGATTTTAACCTTTACAATATATTATTCTTGTGATAGAATAGTATGGTAATTTATGGCTAGTCAAAAGGAAGTGATTAAGCTCACAGGCACTGTTGTTGA
>CAZLPA010000044.1:0-4173 GCA_964561295.1 uncultured Candidatus Saccharibacteria bacterium
AATTCGCATACACATGCGACTTTAAATGATGTACAGCATACAAAGGCTTGTTATGTAAAATCGCCAAAGTGCGGGCCGTCAAAGTCCCAATTAAAAGGGAACCAAGCAACCCAGGCGCATATGTTACCGCAATCGCATCAATATTATCCCAAGAACAACCGGCGTCTTTTAAAGCTTTGTTTACTATCGGCATCATTGCTTCAAGGTGCGACCTCGCCGCTACTTCTGGTATTACACCTCCGTATTCCGCAAAAATATCAATTTGGCTTACTACCACGTTCGACAAAATTTTCACGCCATCTTCCACTACGGCCGCTGCAGTCTCATCACAACTTGTCTCAATTCCTAAAATTTTCATAGCTTAAATATATCACCACACGAATATTTATTCATGATGGTACGGCCTTCCTTCCGCAATTTGACTTGCACGGTAAATCTGCTCCACCACCATGGCCCGAAATAGCCCATGTGGGAACACTAACCTCGAAAAACTCCATATAAAATCTGCCCGCTCTCGCACGAAATCATCAAATCCATAAGCTCCGCCGATTAATATTACTACGTCTTTTCCGCCCACAAACGCCTTTTCGATTAAGCTAGAAAATTCAGGAGATGATATATTTTTGCCACGTTCGTCGCAGCAAATCACAAACTCAGAACTCTCAAACGGCCACGAAGCAAGGTATCGCAGCAGTTTCTCTTCATCCATAAATTGCCACGTTATATCAAAAGGCTTATGCAACCGCTTCTCATATTCGGCGCATGCTTCCGCTATCCATCCGACATTCTTTTTCCCGCCTGCGACAATCCTAATCATTCTTAAATTATACCATAAAATCACCTCTGGAGCAAACAATCATTAATGTTTTATAATGCAATCGTCTAAATAACTTTAGCTCAAAAGAGCATATCGCCTTATGATATAATGGCGATATATAAACAGAGGATTTTTATGGAACAGAAAATTTGTCAAAGCTGTGCAATGCCACTAACATCGGAAGACATGCTTGCCACCGAGAAAGACGGCAGCAAGAATGAGGATTATTGCAAATGGTGCTACAAAGATGGTGAATTTCTCGATAAGTGCTCGATGGAAGAATATATCGAGAAATGTTCCCAGTTTGGTGAACAAGCTGGTATGACAAACGAACAGATGAAAGAATATTGTACAAAAATCTTCCCCACTTTAAAAAGATGGAAGAAAGTCTAGATGGCAAGTACTAAAGAATATCGCGATTTTATACTAGAGCAGTTATCAGAAGTTCCAGATGTGACTTGTCGCCCAATGATGGGGGAATTCTTGCTTTATTCTAATAGGGTTTTGTTTGGCGGTATCTATGATGATCGTCTGCTAGTGAAGATTGTTCCGGAAAACGAGCAATATGAGATGCAAGAATCGCTGCCTTATGGTGGCGCTAAGCCAATGTACTTAGTTGAAGATATAGACGACAAAGAAAGACTAGAAAAAATAGCGAAGGACACAATAAAAGGACTATTGAACAAAAAATAAGAGCCCCTGAGGGCTTCTATTGTGTTTGTGCTTGGCTGGACCGGCAGGATTCGCACCGAAGGTCCGAATCCCCAACTAAAAAATACCTCCTGGAGGTATTGTGCTGCTATGGCTGGACCGGCAGGATTCGAACCTGCGAATGCTGGGACCAAAACCCAGTGCCTTACCGCTTGGCGACGGTCCAATCTTCCATCATTCTACCACAAACTGCCAGAATCGTCAAAAGCCCATACCTCTTGTGTTTTTCTTCAATTCGTGCTATAATAGAACCATGCCTACAAGAAAGCGCAAAACACCAAAACGAAGAACCAAAAAAGAAGCTCCCATTGAGCACGAACTCCCTGGTGGTTTTTGGCATCAGATCATCGCCGTTTTGATGATCGCTCTTGCGCTCTTCTTTGTTATTACTTGGTTCGGTCACGGTGGTACCGTACTTAACGAGATTCACAAGTTCTCTCTCAGCATTATCGGCTTCGCCGCCTATTTTATCCCGGCGCTTCTCGTCTATCTCGCCGTCAAAATCTTCCGTAGCGAGAATAATCGCGTTGCCGTGCCTGTCTATATTGCCAGCATCCTTATGCTATTTTGGATTTCCGGCATCGCCGCTATCTGGCAGAACGGTGGCCTCGTTGGCAGCTGGCTCAATGGCGTCATGACCAATGTCCTCGACCAAGGAGTCGTTATATTCATCTATATAGTCTTAGTTTTCATTACCACAGCTTTTATTTTGCAACTTTCTCCACTTACCTTTTTCAAAAGCACCAAAAATTTAGTCAAGCCGGGTAAAAAATCTGCTCAAGCCGAAGACAGCAATAAGCTCGGTCAACTTGAAATCAAAGTTAACTCTAGTCTCGGCACACCTACAGAACCAGCTACAAAATCTAGAGGTTTATTTGCTCATAAAGCCCCCAAAGTTAATCTCCCAGCCAAATCCGAGCCAGCCAAACCTCAAGAAAAACCAGAAGAAAAGGCCCTCACCGCCGAGAGCGACCCAGATTGGAAAATGCCTACCACTGCTCTCCTTAGCAAAAAACAAACCCCGCAAGACCCTGGTAATGTCAAGCAAAACGCCTACATTATCCAAAAAACTTTCGCTGAATTTGGCATTGAAGTTGAAATGGAAGATGCCAACGTTGGCCCCCGCGTCACTCAGTACACTTTGCGTGCCCCTGGCGGCATCAATCTTGCCAAGATTTCTGCCCGCGACAAAGAGCTTGCCTACAACCTTAGCGCCAAGACTGTCCGCATCGAAGCGCCAATTCCTGGTACTCAGCTTATCGGCGTCGAGGTGCCGAATGTTCGCCCAGCCTCTGTCTCGCTCCGTGGCATTATCGAGAGCGAAGAATGGAAAGCCAATCATGATCCACTTACCTTTGCCGTTGGCAAAGACATTTCTGGTAAACCCGTTGTTGCCGACCTCGCCAGTATGCCGCACCTACTCATCGCTGGTACTACTGGCTCTGGTAAATCTGTCATGACCAACACGCTTATTATGTCGCTCCTTTATCGTAACGCCCCTTCGGACATGCGCCTTATTATTGTCGATCCTAAGCAGGTTGAAATGGTCGCCTATAACGACATCCCGCATCTCTTAACTCCGGTCATCACTGATACCACCAAAGCTCTTTCCGCCATGAAATGGGCTGTTGGTGAAATGGACCGCCGCTACTCCTTAATGGCTGAGGAAAAGGTCAAGAAAATTAGTGAATATAATAAGAAGATGGAACAAAAATCTGCCGATTCTGCTAGCTCCACCACATCCGAGAAAATGCCTTATATTGTTATCATTATCGATGAAATGTCCGATCTTATGATGCAAGCTGGCAAAGAGCTTGAACCTCTCATCGTTCGCATTGCTCAGCTCGGCCGTGCTGCCGGCATGCATTTAGTGCTCGCCACCCAGAAGCCAATCGTCAAAGTCATCACGGGCCTTATTAAAGGCAACATTCCATCTCGCATCGCTTTCCGCGTACTTACCTCTATGGAATCTCGCATTATTCTTGATATATCTGGTGCCGAGAAGCTTCTCGGCCAGGGCGACATGCTTCTTTCCACTGAGAAGACTCTAAATGGCCCCGAACGTATCCAGGGTGCCTGGTCTCCCGATGAAGACATCGAAAAAGTTGCCGACTTCTTGCGAGCCCAGCGTCCACCTCAGTACAACAACGAAGTCATCGCCCAAACCGTTGCACTGCGTGGGGTTGGCCCTGATATGGGCGGCTCTATCGGCGATCTCGGCCGTCGCTTTGATCCCAACGATCCAGTCGTCCGTAAGGCAGTTGAAATTTCTCTGAACAAAGGCAAATTTTCTACCGCCATGCTCCAAACCTACCTCGGTAAAGGTCACGGCTTTGTCTCCGGCCTCGCTATTTGGTTTGAAGAAATTGGCGTCATCGGCCCCCAAAACGGCAACAAGCCTCGCGATCTTCTCATCACTTCTATGGAGGAATTTGATAATTTAGCTAATTTTGGTCAGTAAAACACCAAGTGAGTTTGCTGAACATAAAGACTTGGCCAGAACGGCCTGGAGCACACCCACAAGACGCTTGGCATTTTGCTAACCTTATGCTACCATAATAGCATGATATCAAGAAGGGGTGAGGGAACGGCCCGTTGACCCCCTACCAACCAGTCTAAAGACAAGGTGGTAATTCCGGCCAGAA
>CAZLPA010000045.1:0-4143 GCA_964561295.1 uncultured Candidatus Saccharibacteria bacterium
TTGTAACTTGATTTATCATATCTTTATTATATCAAACTTTGCGTTAAAAATCAAGATTAGAGGTAATTTTAAACGTAAAGTTGCATCTGCGGAGTATTATGCATATTTTGGTGCGACATTTTTTATTTTTGGGTAGTTTTTGTGAAATAATTGGTATAGAGTGGGCACAGCAATAACATTAAAGTGTGGGAGAAAGGAAATATAATGGCAACCCAAAGTAGTGAAGATTCGTTAGAGCAGATTGCTTTTACTCTCGGCAAAATTGCAAATACTCTCGATCTGATAAAAGCAAAGCTGAAATAGTGGCTTGCGTGAGGTAACAGATGGCATAATTTGTTGCCTCATTTTGTTTTCAATATCAGAATAGCTACACTTATACTCGTTAGCTTATTGACATTGTTATTCTTTTATTTTCTCCATTGTCATTGTTTTAAGCCTCTGCGGCTCCAGTAGGGCCATAAATCCTCAAAAGTTCGAATCTCTTTGCCTGTATATGTATACCTCAGAACTCGCACGGCATCAGTACCGGATAATCTTTTTTAGGTATAACCTTGATCTTAGCAGTGTATTCGGGGTGGTCAATACACCAGTCTACAACCATGCAAAGCCGAGCAACAACGTCTGGTCGCCCCTCACCGAGCGGGAGTATACTAAAGTTATTTGTGCGATTTTGAGTATTTGCTTGTTATGACTAGGGCTATTGTAATTAATACAATTATTCCGGTGATTATTGTCGCAACGATAATGCTGCCAGTTCCATAGAATCCTAGGAGTTTAGCAACTATATTGAATATGATGCTTATGGAAGAATATGTAAAAATACCAATTGTGGAGTTAAACGATTTAATATTTAGCCATTTTATGAATGAATGCAATTTTGAAACTATCTTTTGTACGAGCTTGACGTCTGTTTTGTAATTTTTGTCATAATTAAAACCATTGAAGTAGCCTGTTGTTATTAAAAAAGCCGTGCCGGAAAAAACTGAAAACCATAAAGCTAGCTTAAGAAAAATTATGAGTACTTCGATGAAGCTCCCATGTATGATTTCGAGTCCTAAGATCTTATTGTCGCTGTGGAGTATAGATAATATTGCTATGGACAACGCAACCAATGAACTGATAATGGTAATTCTATTGGTGGTTTTTGGATCTTCTTTGTTATTTGGCTTATTCATAGTTTGTTCACCGCTAATTTTAAACGTAAGAATGGTGTCTCGAATGGCCTTATTCCGGCGGCTCTACTAGCGACTGGCCCTGCATAGGGAACAGAAGCTAGATAGGTTCGGAGCTATATTAGCATGTTGCCGTAGGTGCGTCAACCGGCGTTTTAATCTAATAGTGGTGCGAGGCGAGTGCGGGCTGAGTCGGTGAGGAACATGATCTTATTTAGGACTTTGTCAAGCTCTGATTCGTTGAATCCGTTTTGTGCCCAATTTTCAATTACATTAGCCACCTCGCTTGTATAAACAGAGAAAAGTGTTTCGGAATTTTTAGGGAGTTTCATAGAGTCTTTGATTTGTGGGGAGATTTCAAAAATCATTTTGTAAAAAATTTTGTTGTTTTCATAGTGCGTAAAAATTTGGAAAGTTTGCCGGTTCGCCACTATGAAGCAAAGGGTCTTAAAATAAATAGAACGTGAAAGGAAAAGATTGGTTTTTGGGATTTCGTGAATGATGCAGCGATACTTATTGAGGATGAATTTTTCATAGTCTGGTATGATGTCGCGGATAGTATGGTGATGATGATAAATAGTGGAGCGTGCAATGCCGGCTTTTCTTGCTATGGTGTTGGCATTGGTAAAAAGACCTTCTGCCAAAAAAGCTTTTAGAATATTTTCTTCGGTTTTTCTGAAGCGTTTATTTGCTAGTCTTTTTTCGGTAATGCCTGTAGCCACCACCATGTTAGGTTAATTATAGCAATTTCTGTGAGTTTTTTGGTATAATGTGATTACCATTAAACGGAGGAAAATAATATGTGTGGAATAGTGGGGTATGTGGGGGGTAAGAACGCACAGGATTTTTTGATTTCGGGACTTAAGAGGTTGGAATATCGTGGCTATGATTCAGCGGGAATTGTGACATTAGCAGAAGATGGCAAGCCAACGTTGCTAAGGGCAAAAGGTAAGATTGCAAACTTGGAAGAAAAATTAGCTAAGAATAAGCGTGAAGATAAAATTGGGATTGGTCATACGAGATGGGCAACGCATGGCGAGCCATCGGAAGCAAATGCGCATCCACATCGGGCTGGCGAAATCTTTTTAGTACATAATGGCATCATTGAAAACTATAAAGAATTGAAAGCTACTCTAAAGAGTCATGAGTTTAAATCAGAAACCGATACGGAAGTTCTAGCAGCTTTGGTAAACTCATTTTATAAAGATGGAGAGTATCCATTAACTAATGCCGTGGTGCAAGCACTGAAATTAGTTAAGGGAACTTATGGTATTGCGGTAGTGTCGACGAAGATGCCGGATGAAATTGTAGTGGCTAGAAGCGGTTCGCCGCTAGTAATTGGCATTGGCCATGGTGAGACTCTGATTGCTTCGGATGCATCGGCGCTTCTGGGGCATACAAAAAGAGCAATTTATCTGAACGATGGAGAAGTGGCGCTGATTAAGAAAGATAGCATTGAGATTAAGACTTTAAATGCTGAGCCAGTTTCGGCAAAAGTTGAAGAAATTGAGACTAATCTTGCGGCAATCCAGAAGGGTGGCTATGATCACTTTATGTTAAAAGAGATTATGGAACAACCAGAATCATTGACTGAGACTTTGCGTGGTCGCGTGGATGCGAAGGCTGGTACGGTGCGGTTAGGTGGCCCAGGGCTTTCAGTGGAACAACTTAGAAAGATTAAACATTTGGTGATTGTGGGGTGTGGTACAGCGTATCACGCAGGGTTGTTGGCTGGATATTATATAGAACAATTTACTCCAGAGATTACGGTTGAAACCGTGATTGCATCGGAATATCGTTATCGCCAGGCTTATATCCCTAAAGATTCGGTAGCATTGATTGTCTCGCAGTCGGGGGAGACGGCGGATACTTTAGCATGTTTACGTGAGATTAAGAAACAGGGAATTCCGGCGATTGGGATTGTGAATGCGATTGGTTCAACGATTGCACGTGAGGTAGATGGTGGTACTTATGTGCATGTGGGGCCGGAAATTTCGGTAGCTTCGACGAAGGCTTTTACTTCGCAAGTAGTAGCGATGGTAATATTTGGTTTGACAATTGCACAAGCAAAGGGTGTGAAGCCGGGTGTTCTAAAACCGTATGTCGATGAAATTGCGAAATTGCCGGAGGCAATCCGGGAGACTTTGAAATTGGGCGACAAAGTGAAGGAAACGGCAAAAGTATATAGGGACTACGAGCATTCGATATATTTAGGAAGGGATACGGCCTATCCGACGTCAATGGAAGGCGCTTTAAAATTAAAGGAAGTTTCTTATATCGATGCTAATGCCTATGCTTTTGGTGAATTGAAACATGGACCGCTGGCTTTGATTGATGATAGATTCTTTGAGGTGGCATTTTTGCCAAAGGGTACATTGTATGATAAAGCAGTATCGAATGTGCAGGAGGTGTTGGCGCGAGGTGGACATATAGTTGCGGTTACTAATGTGGATAATTTTGATTTGCCAGTGGAGAATGTAATTAAGATTTCGGCAAAGATTGAAATATTTGTGCCAATACTAATGAATGTAATTAGCCAATTATTTGCATATTATATGACTACGGCTAAGGGATTGAACGTAGATCAACCGAGAAATCTCGCAAAGTCTGTTACAGTAGAGTAGTATGTTATAATATACATATGCGGAAGAAGTCCGATTTTGTTTTGAGAATTGCATTGATATTAGGTGATGGTTTGATGCTGGTCTTGTCGTACGCGGCAGCATATTTCATCCGGGTGCATATAGACCAGCGACCATATACTTTTGAATCACAGCTTCTTGAGTTTACTAGAACAATTGTGTTTCTGGTGCCAATTTTGTTGATTATTTTGGCGACCTTGGGACTTTATAAAAAGTCGATTTTTTTAGGCAAATCAAGGATGCCGGAGGTAGGAAGAATCCTTTTGGCGGCTATACTAAGCATGGCGGCATTGATAGTTTATGATTTTTTTACTGGCGAAGAATTATTT
>CAZLPA010000046.1:0-3953 GCA_964561295.1 uncultured Candidatus Saccharibacteria bacterium
GAGATATGTATTTGTTGTTTCGTGTATCTGTTATTTGGCGAGTTCTAACTTGCAATTGTCGCGATAGTAAGCTTAAATACAAAAGCCTTGCGGGATTCCATAGCTTAGCCGCAATTAGCTATTATCTGGAGGTACGCAAGGTTTTTTGATACTTATCGTCTGTTCTATTCAACTATCTATCTAGCCTAGTTAATGCGTTTTTAATATAATTCCTAAGCTCGTCATCCGTGCAAAACACATAGCAGCCTTTCATGCCGCGCGTCATCAAAACTTTATAAGTGTTTTTGATAATCTCATCTGCAGTTTTTTCGGCTTCTTCAGGATGATTTTTCATATATGATTTCATGCCTTTTACAGATTGATCCGTTTTTGCTCGCTTTGTTACATCAGTTATAATTTTCCCATCGCGATAAATCATGTCATCGCCAACGATTACACCAACATAATCAAATTCCAAACCTTGACATGTATGAATACAGCCTGCTTCGTTAATTGAATCTTTTTCTATTGCCCAAGTCTGAGAATTCGTATCAAGATTCCAGCTCATTCCAAAATTATATTTCGGAATTACAATATCATAAAAATTCGTATCGCTCTTATTCTCTTTAATCCAATCCCAACAATACCCAGCCACAATCCTTGCTTTATTATTAATATTATTTTTTTCAATAATAGCCTGGCGCATTTCATTTGGATCATCAAATACTTTAAAGTCATAATTAAAGTCCATATCGTCAAAATTAGCAGTCTGTTTTATTTCTAGCAAATTATCAAGCCAAGCTAAATAGCCATCTGAACCATTACATCTGAATTGGCTTTCGAGTTCTATTTTTTGATACTCAGCGCCAAGCTCATTTGCAAATTTTTCGATTGAACTAATTGCGCCAATATCTTTTAGTGTCACCTTTTGGCTCTCATCGATGAAGAAGATTGAACATTTGGCGGCATTAATAATTTCTTTAATCTGGTTATCACCTAAGTTACCCATAAAACCAGACTTTTCTGTCAAGCGATGAGCTTCGTCCACGATCAATGTATCAATAGAATTGGCCGCAGTTTCATAAAAATTACTAGAATTCTGGAAACAAGAATCAATAAACTCTTTTTTAAATTCTCCTTGAAGCTTTCTTTTGAATACGGCACGTGGAGAACCATTTCTCGTAACATAAAAGCTCACGATATTAGTTTTAATTAACTCTACCATTAGGTTAATAGCGAGCACAGTTTTACCGGTACCAGGCCCACCTTCGATTACCAGAACCTTTTTATTACCAAAAGCTACCGCATTTTTCGCCATACTCATGGCGACTTCAAAAGCTACTTTTTGGTCATCAATCATAACAAATTCTTGATTGCCATTCATCATGCTGGCGAGACAGTCTTGTAGGCTCTTAGATGGGCGAAACCGTCCATGATCAATTTCGTAAATCGTCTTACCATTATCGCCTTTCTTGATATGCTTAGTAATAAAATTACGCAACTTTGGAAAATCTTCCGCGCCAAACATAGGTGCAGCTTCAATATAATCCCTATATTGCTCACTTAGAATAGGATCATTTTCTTTGAAATGATAATTATGTAAGAATGCACAAGGAAGCAAGTCCATTTTTCCATTTTGAGTTACTTCGTTATAGTTGTTTATAAAGAATGCATAGCTCATTGCCTGATACGATGGATGCGCGACTTTTCTCATACCGCCACCAACATAAGTCTCAACAATTATGCCATCTTCACTCTGTACTGAGTTGCAATCATCCCACTGTTTTAGCTCCACAATGATAACAGTTTTAGTTTCCTCACTATTGACTCCTGTTAAGATAAAATCAATACGTTTCGAGGTCATTGGAATATTATATTCGATAGCAACGCCACAATCACTTGGAATCTCATCCGAATCAAGGATGTTCCTCATATATTGCATAGAATTTTGCCACGCTCGCATTTGCGACTCGGTAGTTCGTCCAAAATATCTTTGATATTGTTCGTAAATTTTATTGCAAATCAAGTTGTCACGAACATCATTCATAAAATCAGTTTTTATTCCATCGTATACTATCATGTTGCCTGCTTTATAGTTTTGTATATTTAGTACTTACGCCTTTAGCTTTTTCGACTGGATATTTTTTACGAGTTTTTTCTAATTTATTCAAAATAATTTCTTCGGGGCTTACTCCAAGCTTATCGGCCATCTGAAAGCAATAGGTAAACACATCGGCTAGCTCTTCGCATACTTCACTATTATCAAAATTATTATTCCATTGAAAACACTCTAGCAACTCGCCCGCTTCGATAGCAATGGATTTAGCGAGATTCTCTGGGCTATGAAATTGATCCCAATCTCGTTCGCGGTTAAAGTCAGCAATTGCCTTTTGTACCTTTTCCATACTTACTATTATACCATTCTTCAAATTTTTCCCACTTGTCTTTGTGATATACTATAGCTTCGTAAGATAATTTTTTATTATTATTTAAATACTCATCAATAGCGCGAATCTTTTTCTTCCCAATGTATTCCTCGTGTTTGCTATATTCTTGAAGGATGCTCATTGTTTCTCCATTTTATATTGACTAGGTATTATCATGTTAGGCATAAATATACAACCCCCAACTAAAAATATAAGCCTAGACGCTTTAAAATTCTCGCCATTCGGTACTTTCGCTACTTGGCTTTGTAATAGCAATTTGCTTATACTGACATTCTCCTGGATCTAGGATAAATTCGCCGGTTTTATATTTGCGCTCAGCTATTTTATAGGCTTCTTCGGCACTTTTGGCCTCGATCTCGAAGTCCTTCGCGTTGGTTTCTTCTATCGTAATTGTGTATTTCATGATCGGATCTTATGATCATTTTTAATAAAAGTCCACCTATTAGGTATTTTTTATTTATTATGCAACAAACTTGGTGCACTGATAATTTTGCAATCTTTTATTGCTGAATTCTCGAATATTTGGTAAACTTTCTTTCCGGACTTGCTTAACATGTATGTGACTTCTGCCTGCGCAAGCTGTTTGTATCTATTCCCATAACAATCGTCGAATAAGAATTCGATCGTAACTTTTTCTGTAGAATACTTTGATTCCGGCAGATACTCTATTGTTGAATCATAATACTTTTTTGCTACCGCTGATTGAATGTTGAGCCCTATAATTTTTTCTTCGTCTTTATATACAATAGGGAGCAGTTCGATTTCGGTGTCACTTTCTAAGAAATTGCTATTACCTACGCACTTTGCACACAGATTATACATTTCGCGTTGCCCGACATTTCTAAAACTAAATTTTGCGTTAGGCTCAAACATCAATGCTCCTGTGGTGTAAGTTTTATTTTTCAAATCTTTTGTTGAATCAAATTTACAATCGATTATGGCATTGCACTTTTTCATGAGGCTATCAATACTGGGACTTACTTGTATTAATGGAAGAGCCGCAATCGCATTGTCTTCTTGTCGCGATCTGTTTTGATTCTCAATATTCTTCTTAACGGAGTATGCGGTTGCGATAAAGCCAGTGATGGCGCCGGCAACAGACGCAAAATAGCCTATAAGGACGATCGACCATTGACCGGGAATTGAGTTTACTGGAACCCCGAGTCTGCTTGGTATATTGTTTGCGTCAAGAATAAACCATATTGCAGGTACAGCAATTAAAAGAAGAATGGATAAGATTATAAAACCACGAGAATTATCAGGTTTTTTCATTGATTTTATTCTTTCTCCCACCACATATAATTATACCTTATTTCGGCATATCTTACCGTTTCATGTCAAGAAAAAATTCCACCCCTGTTTCTTGCATAATAACTTTCAAAACCCGATTGTGTCCAAGTGGATGCTATCTATTGACTAAATGATAGAATGTTTTATTAGAATCGTTGCCGTAATGATCAATGTCTTCCGGCTCGGCCCAAAGCGAGAGCTTGTGGACGCGCCACTTGCCAATGAAGAACATCTGAA
>CAZLPA010000047.1:0-3624 GCA_964561295.1 uncultured Candidatus Saccharibacteria bacterium
TATGGGAAGATTTTATTGCTAACTCATATTTCTATCAAGGCAATTACCACGAGGAACGTGGCGGGGAAGATCCAGCCGTTATCATGTATTCCGGTGGCACAACGGGTGCACCAAAGCCAGTTTTACTTTCAAATCTCAATATTAATGCGGAATCTCTTTGTGACGCTACTGTTATTCGTCAGATTGTTCCCGGCGCTACCGTTTTGTCGATCTTACCACTTTTTCACTGCTTTGGGCTCGGCGTCTGCATTCATACACCGCTTTGTAGGGGCATGGGATGCATTTTAATTCCGGCGTTTTCACATAAGCAATTTGCCGATATCATCAAGAAAAATGAGCCAAACTTCATCGTAGGCGTTCCGACTTTATTCGAAGCGCTTGTGAATACTAAGTTGAAGCAAGATGATCTTAAATCTGTTACTGCAGTGATTTGTGGCGGAGATGCTCTTAACCAAACTCTTCGCGATAAGGTCAACAGTTATCTTAAAAGCCACGGCTCTAATGCCAAAATTCGCGTTGGCTATGGCCTTACTGAAGGTTCTGGCGCTGTTTGTCTCTCGCCAGAAAACTCTTTCAAAGATGGCATCATCGGTGCACCGCTTCCAGATATTGATTTTAAAGTTGTCAAAAATGATACTTTCAAAGAGCAACCAGTTGGTGAGGAAGGCGAAATTTGTATCAGTGGTCCTCTAGTTATGATGGGTTATCTTGGCGACGATGCCGAAACCGCCCAAACTCTTCGTCTTCACGATGACGGCAAACTTTGGCTTCATACCGGCGACCTCGGCTATCTTGGCGACGATGGCTTATTCTACTTTGCGCAACGCTTAAAGCGCATGATTATTAGTAGCGGTTACAACATTTATCCTACTCATCTAGAATCAATTATTAATTCCCATGAAGCAGTGCTTACCTCTACCGTTATCGGTGTCGACCATCCATATAAAGGCCAGGTACCAAAAGCTTTCGTTGTTTTAAAACCAGGTTATAAACCAGGTAAGCGCCTTGAAAAGGAAATCCGCGAACTTTTGGAACGTAATGTGCCAATCTACGCTCTGCCAACTGCCTACGAATTTCGAGACAAACTTCCGCAAACTTTAGTCGGTAAAGTTGCCTTTAAGAAACTTGAGGCCGAAGAAAAAGCCAAGAAATAATTTTATGCTTTGGAAATATCTCATTGTTTTAATAATCTCGATGGTGCCATTAATCGAGCTCCGCGGCGCCATTCCAGTCGCCGTAGGAATGGATTTAGGGCTCCCTGAATGGACCGTCCTCATTATAGCTATCATCGGCAATGTTATACCTGTGCCTATTATATACTTTTTTGCTCGTAAGTTTCTTGAATGGGGCAGCCAGAAGAAGTGGAAGCCACTTAAGGAATTTTGCAATTTTTGTCTTAAAAAAGGTGAAAAAGCTGGCGAGAAGCTCCTCAAGAAGACAGGGAATCACGGCACCTATTTCGCTCTGTTTCTTTTTGTTGCTATTCCTATACCTGGCACTGGCGCCTGGACTGGCACCCTTGCAGCCTCTGTTCTTAACCTAGATTTTAAAAAGACCGTAATTGCTATCATTGCCGGCGTGCTTGTTGCCGGTTTGGTTATGCTAGCTATTTCGCTCGGTCTTTTTAAATTTATCTTTGGCTAATATTTATTCTATATTGATTTTGCTAAAACATTTTTCTGATACCAAATAGCAAACTCCAATCATGACTGTATAAATAATCATGGCCAATATACAAATCGGTTTTAATACGCTAATGTTTGGCATCTCGCCACCAGTAAGCAACGAATTGCCAATCTCCGGATTTATCGCCGCCATAATCAAAACTCCTATTACAACCACCACGGAGATTACGCCATAAATAACTAGCCCTAACCCCACCGACCATCTTGTACGCTCATTGAGCCGCTTGTTCCCCAGAATAATTCCTAAGTAACCAGACACCAGTATCGACAATACTTCCAAGAAAACCAGCCCTACGATAGCGACCATGAACTTTATCATAGTGCTGTCCATAGCGTCAGTTATTGGCAGCAAGAAATTCTTTAGCCCCTCAAAACTTTCTGGTGTAAGATACGCTATCGCCATTACTACTGCTATAATTATGGTGCTTACTGACAGTGTGATTAACCCAGCCAGAAATTTCGCCGCATATAAATCACGCCGTGGCACCGGCAAAGTATGCATAAGATATCCTTCGTCTCCATATAGGTTTGTCTTGAAATACACCCACAAGCGCATCAAGTTATTTATTAGAATATTTGCTATCATCGAGATTGTCGCCCCGTTAAAAATCTGTGCAAAAATTTGTGTAAGCAGTGAATCATTAACGGCAAACAACATCCTAGTAATTATCGCAAAAATTAGTGCTAATCCATAAAAGATGGCCAAAAACTTAAATATCGCCTTTAGATCATATTTTAGTAATTTAGCTAACATTTCAGCTCCTTTCTAAAGACTTCATCGATTGAAGCTTTGTACTTTTTCCTGATGTCATCAGCCTCTGCTTGCATCACTACGCGTCCGTTATCTATTAAAATTACCTCGTCTAAAATTCGCTCAATATCCGAGATCAAATGCGTCGAAATTATCAAACTGGCTTTTTCATTAAAATTATTAAGAATCGTGTCAATAATATAATCACGGGTTGCTGGGTCCACTCCACCGAGCGGCTCATCTAGAATGTAAAGTTTCGCTCGCCGCGACATTACTAACACTAACTGCACTTTCTCTTGCATACCCTTGCTCATTGCTGAAAGTTTTTGGCTCTCATCTAGATCCAAATCCTTTAGCAGCTTTCGAGCTCTTTTTAAGTCGAAATCCTTATAAAAATCTGCAAAAAATTCTAAAGTTCTTTTTACCGTAGTATTACGACTAAAGTAAGTTCGTTCCGGCAGGTAAGAAATAATAGCCTTACTCTCTACCCCAGGTTCTTTATCATTGATCAGAACTTCTCCCGCCGAAGGTTCCAACAGATTATTTATTAGCTTGATTAATGTAGTCTTACCAGAGCCATTCTTCCCAAGTAGCCCCACAATTTTTCCAGTTGGGATTTCTAAATTTACATCAGCTAGAGCCTGCTTCTTGCCGTAATTCTTGCTTAAATTTTTGCATTTCAAAAGAACCATCGCCGACCGCTCCTCTCGTTTACTCTATTTATATTCTCATTTGGCCACAAAATCTTTGGTATACGAATCTCCGCACCTACTTCGCGCATCTTGCTTTCATAATTTTCGGTTAATTCTATCGCATACTCTTCGCGCCTCTTCATAATCAACTCATAGTCATCAGTCACGAATTTGCCACTGGTTCTTTTTGTTATAATTAGGCCATCTTTTTCTAACTCAGCTAACGCCTTTTGTACTGTATTCGGGTTTACTTGTTCTGAAAGTGCAATTTCTCTTACGGTAGGAAGTTGCTCGCCAGGCTTTATTCCGCCACCAAAAATCCTTGTTGCTAATTTCTCTGCAATCTGCAGATATACCGGTGAATTATTTTCGATACTGTTCATTATAATCCTATTGTATCATTAAACTAATACAATAGTACAAAATATAAATCAATCTGTCAAGACAAAAAAATGGCTCCCCCGGCCAGACTCGCTCGCAAAGCACCGATGTCTCG
>CAZLPA010000048.1:0-3572 GCA_964561295.1 uncultured Candidatus Saccharibacteria bacterium
GCATTGATTTAAGTAAATTAAATGCTCTCCCTTCTAGCGAGATCATCGTGGCCGTGATAAATGTCATTAAACTAGTGAAGGCCACCATTGCAAAGGTCACACTTGGCATATACGCATGTATTTCGTCGATTGTCAGCGGAAAATCTTCAGAAGATGATATTATTGAAGCAACAATATCATCGTACTTAAAGCAGAGCGCACCTACTGCCACCATAAATAATACTAACCCGATAGCTGTGTTCATCAGTAGCACTGGCGTATTAAAGTATTTAGTTAACTCTTTTTTAGCCATAGCAAAAGTTTGACCATGTTTCTTAAAGTTATAGTTTACATGGTTATTTTCAGCCCGCCTTATCGAGCTTAAGTTAGTAATAATCTGAAAATAAAAGCAGCCGATAAACAAGACTACCATTATAAGCACTGCTAGATTTACAGCTACAAATATTAAATATTGCCATATATCGAAATTCGTTGCGAGATTTACGAATGCTGATGCTGGATAATAGAATGCGGTTATTTTGTCACTAATGGCACCTGCCGAATGCCCGTCGAAATCTGATGTGGTATTAATTGCGAGTATCATTGCCGCAAAAATAAATAAAGCGATAAACGACAAAACCACTTGTAATAATGTTCTGCGCTTGAACCTTGCAGAAATCATTGATGAAAATAGCCCTACGATACACGATATTGCAATTGGGATTATTGGCAGTAAAATCAACATAGTGATTGCGACAAGGCAATACAATATATTTATCTCGGCATTGATGGCGTAGGCTATAATTGCTGGTAGCAGAAAGATTAGGCAGTAGAGCATCTCAAACACATAGAACTTGATAATTCTTGCGAATACAATAACGGGCCTTTTGATTGGCATAGAGAGTAATAGGTCGTTATCTTTGGGACTAAAGAGTAAATCGCCAGATTTATAAATGCCCTCCATAACTATTATGATAGTCGTTAACATTGTGTAAAGAGACAAAATGGCGGTAGGTTCAACGCCATCTTCTTTAAGCTCTAAAATCATAGCGTTGGCGCTAAAAAATATTATTGTGCCTATCAATATAGACAGCAAAAGTGGCATTGTACGCCGATAGCGTTCAGTTTTGGCGCGGTAATTAAAAAGCTGTATCCCCTCTGCCATTGTCGCTTTTAGTATGGAAAATAATTTATTCATTCGCTTCTAATTCCAAAAATACTTTTTCGAGAGATTTATTGCCGCGAACTTTATCCATATCGCCAGTCTCGATAATTTTGCCATTTTTAACGATAGCTACGCGCGAACAAAGTTTCTCGGCTACATCAAGAATGTGGGTGGAAAAGAATATGGTTTTGCCATCTTTAACCATTTCACGCATAACTTCTTTCATATCAAAAATGGCTTTAGGGTCTAGCCCAACAAAAGGCTCATCCATAATGAGCACGCTCGGCTCATGTGCTAATGCCGCAATTAGGGCAATTTTTTGTTTCATGCCGTGGGAAAAAGACTTAATGGGATTATTTAGTTCACTATTGATGTTGAACATCTCCGTAAAACGTTTAATGTTGCGCTCTCGCACCGGCGTAGAAACATCATACATATCACAAACAAAATTGATAAAATTAATAGCTTTCATGTCTTCATAGAGCTCTGGGTCATCTGGCACATAGGCCATTTCCTTTTTACAGGCGATGGGGTCTTCCTTGATAGACTTGCCGTTAATTAGTATTGTGCCTTGGTCAAAATCGTGGATCCCGCAGATTGCTTTGATTAGCGTAGTTTTGCCGGCACCATTATGCCCAATGAGGGCAAAGATCTCTCCATCGGCCACATTAAACGAAACGTTGTCTAGAGCTTTCTTGTTGCCATATTTTTTAGTGACATGTTTAATCTCAATCATATTTATGATTATAATACATTTTGGCGGATATATTCATACATGGCGATGGCTGCGGCAGCACCGACATTGACAGAACGGGTAGAACCAAAACTTTCGATATAGCGAACGTCGTGAGCTTTTGCCAGAAGCTCCATAGTAATTCCATTGTTTTCTGAACCAAAGACGAGGGTGGTATTTGGCGCAAATTGTTTGCTGTGGAGTTCCTTGGCGCGAGGGGTATTATTTTCAATAGCAACTATTTCCCTGTCGTTCTGGGTGTTGAGAAAATCTTCAATAGTAGGATGATGAATAATTTCTAAGTATTTATCTGTGCACATCGCACCGCGGCGATTATATTTTTTGCGGCCAATAATATGAACTTTAGCTACGTTAAAAGAATTAGCTGTACGAACAATTGAGCCAATATTAAAATCATGCTCAACGTTTTCAATGGCGATTTCTAAAGAATTTCGCTTTTTAGAAAGCTCTGAAAAAACTTGTTCATTAGACAAGCCTTTGTACTCATCGATTAAATTTCTGGTGTCTTCCATGCGTGTTATAATTATATCATAAGAGGAGACAAGATGAACTTTGATGAATATCAGAAGAGAGCCGCAAAGTATGATTTCTTTGAGGCAACGAAAGACTTAAAAGCAGTAGGATTTACAGAAAAAGTGCTAGGACTAGTGGGAGAGGCTGGCGAGGCGGCAGACAAAATTAAGAAGATTTTGCGCGATAAGAACGGTGTAATCTCGGATGAAGACAAACAGATGGTTGTCAAGGAGCTTGGCGATACCCTGTGGTATATTGCTGCAATATCAAGATATCTGGAGACTCCGTTGTCCGAGGTAGCGATGGGTAATCTAGAGAAATTGGAAAGCCGTTTGCAACGTAATAAATTGCACGGCGAAGGTGACGAGAGATAAAAATGCCCCGAACTTATGCTCGGGGCTGGTACAATGGGATAGAGGGTAGGTTTAGATAAAGAAAGTGATGACGCCCTTGCGAGTTTTTGCATCATAATAGGCTTCGAACCTTGCCAGAATGAGATCACTCTGGTATTTGCTAATATTACGTTTTTCTTCGCCGAGTGCAACTTCGCAATTACCCGCAATGTTCAGGCTAGTATCATTGCCACTTTCGTGGCTAACAGATACAATTTGAGATACCCTCATTTCGAGAGGGGCAAAGGCGCAGCCAGGTTTGTCGCGAGGCGCAGTGTAGCTTTTGGCTACTACGAAGTTTACTGGGATACTGACAGATTTATCGTAAGCATACTTGAATCCGTCTAGGATGCGGTCGACATTAGGGCCACCTTCAATATTAAACTGTCTGAGATTTGATTTGGTATTCATACGAATACCTCCTTTTAATATATTTCCACTTGCATACGCAAGATGGATGCGAGTTTAGTCTCCCATTTAGACCAACTTAACTTCATTATACCATACTTTATTTAAAATGTCAATGGCAAAACCCCGGCGCATATTATTGATACAAAAATACCCCTGAATGGGGCATTTGCTTTAACAACTTAGTTGTGCAATCTTCATCTATTAGTTTGAAAGCTTAACGTTACGTCTATTAAGAAAAGTTATGTTATAAGCTTAATTAACATAACCGTAACCGACCTAGCTACCATTAACATTGCTATTAATGGCGCATCAATTCCTTCTCAAGAAAGGAGGTAATCCATCGACACGTTCTCGTACC
>CAZLPA010000049.1:0-3392 GCA_964561295.1 uncultured Candidatus Saccharibacteria bacterium
GTATGGTAACATATGGAGCCGAAGCGTACTAATAGGTCCATCGCCTTTTTATGTTTTGAGCATAGCTAGCAACCGACGTTGGATTCCAATGTCGCGCGTCATTAAAATCTTACACCTTATGGACATCAATAGTAATAATAGTGACGCTGTTATTACAATTTGGTGCCCATAGCGCTGGGGTAATACCTGTTCCCATTCCGAACACAGAAGTCAAGCCCAGTCGCGCCGATTATACTGCTATGCGGGAAACTAGGAAGGTGCCAAATTATCGAAAATCCACCCTAAGGGGTGGATTTTTGTTGGCATTCATGTTATAATATAGTCAAATTCGATGAAGGGGGGTGCAAAAATGCACGGAAGTTCTTTACCGGTTTGGGTGATTATCCTGTTCGTTGGTGTGGCAATTAGCTTGTTGATGGGCTATTTTAACCCGTTTCTTACGAAAGAAGACAAGAAAAAGATAAAGGAGTTTCGTAAGAAGAATGCGCCTGATTTGAAGCAAGGGTTGACTGTGAAGTTGAGATTCCATTTCGCTGGGACCGCTTATATAGCAATTATGATGTTGGCGAATTTGGCAGCTTTGATAGCTTTCTTCATCGAGAGTTACTCAGCTTTTGCAGCTTCGCTTGGCGGAGGATTTCCGGGATACACTTTTGCGTTTCTGGGTGCAATATTCGGCATTCCGTTGGCGGAAGGTATGTTTGTAGTACTATCGATATTGATAGAGCAGAAGACAGTTAAAACAACGATAGCATACTACAGAAAGCGTGGCGTAGAAGTCCTAGACGACGAATGGTATAATTGACCAACAAATGAATCTCCGCTGCTTAAAGCGGAGATTTTCATTTGCTATAGTAATGTAGAATAAATTATTCTTCTTCGTTGCTTTCTTCAAGCGCGGAGAGGAGGGAATCTTCTACATTTTGCTTCTTTTTCTTAGGGGCGGCTTTGGATAGCTCAATGTCAATATCAAAACCGGTGAGCTTGGAAGCGAGGCGGACATTTTGGCCTTGTTTGCCGATGGCAATGGATTGCTGATCTTCAGTAACGTAGACTTTGGCTTTTTTGCCGTCAATCTCGACCTTCATAATTTCAGCTGGGCTAAGAGCTTCGCGAATATATTCGGAAGCATTGTCGCTCCAGGTGATGATGTCGATTTTTTCGCGGTCGCCGATTTCATTCATAACGGCCTGGACACGGATGCCACGGCCACCAACGAAAGTGCCAACCGGATCGATACCAGGGACGGTAGCCATGACGGCAATCTTAGTGCGGCGGCCAGCTTCGCGAGCAATACCCTTGATTTCAACGGTACCGTTTTCAATTTCTGGAACTTCCTGACGGAAGAGATATTCGATAAACTCGGCTGAGCCACGGGAAAGAATAAGTTGGGCACCTTTGTCGTTGCGTTCGATATTTTTGATGTAGACTTTGATACGGCTGCCTACCGTATAATATTCGCCGTCGATTTGTTCGGAACGTGGCATGATGCCATTGGCACGACCGAGGTCGATGCGGACAAGTTTAGGTTCGACGCGGGAAACCATACCGGTAACGACGGTGCCGATTTTATCTTCAAAGGCGGTAAGAACGGCGTCGTTCTCGGCCTCACGGAGACGTTGAATGACAACTTGTTTAGCTGTCATAGCGGCTACGCGACCAAAAGTGGTAACTTTGAACTTTTCTTCCACGATATCACCAAGTTTGGCGCCTTTGCCAGCCTCTTTGAGCGGAATTTCGGTAGATGGGTTGTAGGCAACTTCGTCTTCGATGACTTCACGAGCTACATAGACGTCGGCTTCGCCAGTTTTGGTATTAAGTACAGCGCGAACATTCATGTCACGGTCACCGTTGTCTTTGCGCCAAGCGGCAGCGATAGCCTGCTCAATAACGCCAAGCACGGTTTCCTTTGGTAAGCCTTTTTCTTCGGCGATGATATCTACTAGAGCAGACATTTGCTTAAGATCTAGATTTTCCATGTTTTCCTTTCTACTAAAACGACCGGCCCTTTAGAGGTCGGTCAATTATGTATATACTGATTATACCAAAAACTTGTAAAAAGACAAGAGATTTGTTATAATAGAGGTACTGAATTTACTTGTAATAAAAAGGAACTTATGAATATAAATGAAGAGGAGCGTCGTGCCCGGCTCTTAAAATCTAGGGCGGAACGATTGCCAGACATAAAAAGGCAGTTTGAAGAAGCGCAGAAGCGAAATTTTAACTCTAACTTTGCTCCGGGCGGTAAAGATGAGAGTTTGGTGAAAAAGAACCAGCAGAAGCCGGCAAAGAAGACACCAAAAGCCGCTAAGGCTAGTGTAAAATCCAAGGATAAAACTGAGGCCGAGAAGCGTAAAGTGAACTTATCCGTATCAACTCGTAAGGGCGAGATGGTACATCACCAGAGGATGCTCTCGCAGGATGTGAATGCACAGGCAACACAACATATCATTGGTATTCCGGTTAATAAATCTCGATATAATGGTTATGGCGGTGAGCAAATTACAAATGCTAAGCTTAAGCAGATGCGGCCAGATCCGGATGCCGTGAGAATTATCCCGATTGGTGGTGTAGGCGAATTTGGTATTGGTAAAAATATGACTATCATAGAATATAAATCCGAGATGATAGTGGTGGATATGGGGGTGTTGTTCGCGGGGGAAGATTATCCAGGCGTGAATTATTTAATTCCGGATATTAAATATCTTGAAGATAATCGTGATAAAGTGAAGGCAATTTTGTTTACGCATGCCCATCTTGACCATATTGGGGCATGTAGACATTTGTTGCCAAAGTTTAACACCTTGACACCAATTTATGGTACGGATTTTACGATAGGAATGATTAAAAAACAGATGTCTGAACTTGAAACGGTGCCGGATTTAAACTATCAGGTAGTGGACCCATTGAAGCACGAGAAGTTCCAAGTGTCCGAACACTTTTCGGTGGAGTTTATTCATACTCTGCACTCGATTCCTGGCAATGCGGCGATTGTGGTACGGACGCCGAACGGCTTGATTTACTTGTCGGGTGACTGGCGACACGAAGAGCACCCGATGGGCATTCAGACTGATTATGAACGCATTGATGAGATAGTGAAGAATGAAGGTATAGATTTGATGCTGAACGAATCGACTAATATCGATTCGCCGGGCCGTCATCCACATTCTGAGTATGATGTAGGTGAAAACCTAGGGCGCGTAATGGATCATTATGCAAATGGGCGAGTGATTATTTCGTGCTTCTCGTCGCAGATTTCACGTATCGAGTTGATTTTGAAAGAAGCAGCGGCCAGAGGGCGGAAAGTGGCATTTTCGGGTTTTTCGATGATTAATAACGTAGAAGTGGCTCTTAGGGCAAAATCTATTAAAGTACCAAAAGATACCATTGTA
>CAZLPA010000050.1:0-3376 GCA_964561295.1 uncultured Candidatus Saccharibacteria bacterium
TATCCCCTCTAAGGATACAATGCTGGTTCGATTCCAGCCGGGCCTACCATTTTTTGTTGATTGAATAGATTTTATGCTTGCACTTGGTTGAAACGTTTGATAGAATAGGTACTATCGCTCGTTAAATTTCCCAATATTTGCGAGGTGGGCGGTCGTGAAGAGCGAGAATATTAAGGAGAAAAATCGATACATGCGTATCATCCGACTGAAACGCTCGTTAGAGCGAAAGTCAAAAATCGCTCCTGCCGAATGGCAAGAGTTTATTGAGATATAATCTCAAAAATCCCCCTTTACGATGGGGGATTTTTGTTGAGCAATTATTCGGAGAGTTTGGCGTTGACGATATTTAAGATGAGTTCAGTGAATTCTTCGTTGGAGAGTGAGTGATCCCAAGTAAAGGTTTCGTTACCGACGGTAATTTGACCACCTTTTGAATTGCCGAAGTCGATGAGCTTGCCGTCAATATAGAAAGACGGTGTGCCGGCGATATTAATGCGTTTACCGATGCCCATGTCGAAGCTGATCTTTTTTGAGACATTGGCAGAGGCAAGATCTTTATTGAATTTTTCGAGATCGCCTTTGCCGTTAGTAACTTCTTCGAAATATTTATTAAATAGAGCGGTGCGTTCGGAGGCGGTGGCGTAAGCCCATTCATCTTGTTCGGTAAATAGCTTGCTGGCGTATTCTTCCCAATAGCCTTGGAGTCCGGCAGCTTCGGCTGCGGAGGCGGCGGCAGTGCCATTTTGGTGATATGAAAGTAGATAGTTGCGGTAAACGATGGCTAATTTGCCATCAGCTTCTTCAAGTATTTTGTTAACGCGTGGATTCATGAGTGCGCAGTAACCACATTGAAAATCGGCATATTCAACGATGACGACTGGTGCGTCTGGGTTGCCTTTGATGTGATCGCCAATGTAACCATTATGCTCATCTGGTTCGATGACGGAAGCAAAATCATAATTGTTGTAGTCGGTGGCTTTGTTATTGCCATCGATAACCAAGAAAGCGGCAATGCCAAGAAATGCTACGATGACGATGCTGATAATAATACTTGCGACTGAATAGCCCGTAAATCTTTTCATAAAACTCCTTTATAGAATATATTATATCATTTTACTAAAATGTGAAGTTGGTTTTTGATAGTGATTATGGTAAAATAAAGGTATGCTAAAAGGGGAAAAGGTGGCGCAACGTGAGGGGGATAATAAGGCCTGGTGGGCGGTGTTGATTATTTTGTTGTTATTTTGTATAGGGATTTTAGCGGGGATTTTAGTGACGCGTTTGGTTATACGAAATAATGAAAATGATGTCATTGATGATAATACTGAGTTGGATGTAGCAAAGAAGGTGTGTTCTAAAATAGAAAAAGAATACGTAAATATTTCAAAGGAAAATTTGGGTGAATTGGTGGATGAATTTGAGGAAGTCGTTGGGGGTGGAAATGAATTTAAGGCTAGCGAACTAGCAAATTGTTATGTGATTTTGCGAGATTTTTACCAGCAGGGTGGAAATGAAGAGAAAACTTTGTATTATGATGGTATCTTAGATGAAATTCTTCCGCAGGATGATCGGGATTTAGAAGAATTGATGGGAGAAGAATGAAAAAGAAGTCATTGAGTATATTGTTTGTAGTGGCATTAATGTTTGGCAGCTTAGTGTTAAGTATTGGTGCCTATGCTGATGATGGGGGAGCGTGGTTTGGCGATGATAGCATAGGTGGGAGTGGAGGGCCTGGTAGTGGGGGTGGCGGTAGCAGCAGCGGTTCTAGCGATGTTGATTGTAGTTCGGCGAAAGGTTCGTATTTGTTGGAATGTATGGGATATTCTTGGGTTTTTTATAAGAGTGTAGTGCCAGCAGAACAAGCTGAAGATGTGAAATTTTTGCCAAACGGTATAGTAACGATTCCGAAGATTTGCGCGGAACATACAGAGCAGAATGGCGGTTTTTGGCATTTGGGTGAAAATGGGAGAGGCATCAAAAATAGTAAATGGTATACTGACTACGCTTATTTTGGTGATTTTATATATGTGGAAGGGATTGATGGTGGTGATTGGGATAAGACGTATACTTATTCGACGGCTCAGGGGGCTTATGGCCACCGACAGACTTACACTTACAAGTATATAAAGGAAAAATATCCTTGGGCTGTGGGATTATATCGTACGGAGGTTCCGACGGCGGATGGCGGATCGACAACTGGAGTGACAATGCCACTTAATAACGCTCTTTATAAAAATCATAAAAAGATTTATGAAGCGACAAAGTTTTCTGCTGAGGATGGGGAAGTATGGGAAGACTATAAAGCAGCGTATCGGGCAGCGCATGATGGAGAAGAGCCAACTGGAATAGCAGACAATATCTATGCTTTTTGTTATTGGGAAGGTTTGGATGATGTGCAATATTTTGCAAAGTCTGAAGTTTATGATGAATACGAAAGGGGAACTAGCACTGGCATAGTGGGTGAATTTGAGTCGGTAAAAGCAAATGCGGTTTATTTGAAAACTGGAAGTGTTATAACGCTGGACTTTTCGCATAGCATTTATGCATCGGCGCAGGCAGATGGGGTTGAGTGGCATATAGAGAGCAGTAGATCGGAAGGAGATGGTTACATAATTCGTAATTATCCATCTGGTGGTATGTCTGGGGTGGCAGATTTGAATGTGCAAGATGGCGATTATTATGTTAGTAGTAATCCAATTAAAACGAATACTTATGAGGTCGTTTTTAATGATGTAGGAGATTATGAGTTTTGTGAGTCCTTATATGTGGAGGATACGAAATTCACTGAAGTATGTTACGAGGTTTTGGTACCATATAACTTTGTGAATACGGCAACTGTTTCGTTGTCACAAGAAGTGGTTTATGCTGGTGAGACAGCAAGTATAGATTATGGGAACATAATAGTGAATCCTAAATATAATGCAGTGACTTCAAAGTCGACGGACGATCTTTATGCTACGAAGGTTAATGGTGCGAGGATAAAAATGTTGTCATATCTTTCTACTTCAAGTGAAGGAGCGGCAGTGATGGGGTATGGTGATAATAATGCAGATCTTTGCAATGCAATAGCTGATGGCAAAAAGAAGAATGGGGTTTGTGATGTTTTGGGCGAAAAAGATGATTTAACATTAAACGCCCTTAATAATCCGAGTGGCGTGAATGTTCAGGCCGGGTTTAGTGACGCTTATAATGTTTATGATGCGATGGCGGGAGATTATTACTGTGTAGTACTGGCTGTCTATCCATCTACAAGCGGCACAGATACTAATATGAGTCCGGTAGGTAGTGGAAATTGGTATGTTTCTGCTCCGAGCTGTAGCGTTATCTCCAAACGCCCCTCTTTCCAAGTCTGGGGTGGCAGTCTCTACTCTGCTGC
>CAZLPA010000051.1:0-3331 GCA_964561295.1 uncultured Candidatus Saccharibacteria bacterium
GCTCTAGCATACCAGCTGAAATCATTAACTATGATACTTCTACTATCCTTTGGGGCAGAGACATGGCTAATACAGACAACTATACTGGTCTCACTTCCGTTTACCAGCATGAACTAGCTCCTAGATACTAGTATGGTATAATGGGGGTATGTGGCAAAGGATCTTGCAAAAAATCGTGAAGGTTTTGGACCCGAGATTAGAGAAATATCGGGAGCGTAGTAAAAAGCCAGAGCCAAAATATGCCCCAAAGACTTTAGAAGAGTTTATCGATGTTTTACGTAGGACGCCAAGGACGGTGTTAGGCAATAAAGACCGTGATAGAATTGCGGCAGTGATGAGTTTTGACGAGCGGACGGTGAGTGATTTGATGGTGCCAAAGAGTAAAATGGTGTTTGTGAATGAAAAAGAAATTTTGGGGCCGCTAGTGCTTGATAAATTATATAAGTCTGGGTTTACAAATTTTCCGGTGGTGAATAATAAGGAAAAAGTAATTGGTGTAATACATACAGAGGCTTTGAATACACTTGAAATTAAGAAAACCGATCGTGCGGAGAAATATCTGGATAAAAAAGTAAATTATTTGCACACAGGTGATTCGTTAAAGTTCGCGGTGGAAGAAATTGAGAGAACAAATAGCTATTATTTTTTTGTATTAAATGATGATGACGAGTTGGCAGGGTTCTTTACTGTACAGATGTTGCTAGACTACCTAACTAGGTAAAATGTGGTATAATATGTTTTATGAGGATTTTAACTGATAAACTAAATGATTTTTTGGGTAAAGAAGTTGAAGTAGAGGGTTGGGTAAACTCGAGGCGTGACCATGGAGGCCTAATTTTTATTGACCTTAGAGATCATACTGGAATTATACAATTAGTAGTGACTCCGGAAACAGAAGAAGCGTTCAAATTAGCAGAGACGGTACGAGACGAGTTTGTGTTGAAGGCGATTGGAAAAATGCGCGAGCGTGAGCCGGAATTAGTGAATCCAAATATCCCAACTGGTAAAATTGAATTGGTAGTGAAAGAATTAAAGCTCTTAAACAAAAGTGAACCATTGCCGGTAAACACGCATGATGATGGTGAGAAATCGTCGGAAGAAATGCGCCTGAAATATCGTTTTTTGGATTTGAGGCGACCGTCCATGCTAAAGCTTTTGTCTGAGCGGGCGAGATATTACAGTTTTATGCGTGCTTATATGGAAAAGCATGATTTTATTGAAGTGACTACGCCAATTTTAGCGAATTCATCACCAGAAGGAGCGAGGGATTTCTTGATTCCGTCACGTTTACATCCGGGGCAGTTTTATGCATTACCACAGGCACCACAGCAATTTAAGCAACTTTTGATGGTAGGTGGGATTCCGCGTTATTACCAGATTGCGCCGTGTTTTAGAGACGAAGATCCACGAGCGGATAGATTGTATGGTGATTTTTATCAATTAGATTTGGAAATGGCTTTTACGGATAATGGGGAGACGGTGCGCATGGAAATGGAGCCGTTGATAAAGTCACTGGTAAAAGATTTCGCTGGTAAAAAGCTGTTGTCTGAGGAGGTGCCGAGGATTCCATATACTGAGGCGATGGAAAATTATGGTGTGGATAAGCCAGATTTGCGTTATGATATGAAGTTGATTGACTTGACTGACATTTTTGTTGAGACAGACTTTAAAGTATTTAAAGCGCCTTGCGTGAAAGCAATTTGTGTAAAAGGAGGGGCGAGTCTAACGCGACGTGAGATTGATGAGTTTACTGATCAAGCAAGAAAGTTGGGTGCGGGGGGTCTGGCATATATACTATATAGTGAAGGTGAGGCAAAATCTCCAATCCTGAAGTTTATGACGGAAAAAGAAATTGCGGCGGTACGTGAGCGAACTGGTGCAGAGGAGGGCGATGCAGTATTCTTTGGTGCGGATGAGCGTGACAAGGTGAATAAAGTTTTAGGGCAGCTAAGGATTAAGTTTGCTGATCATTTTGGGTTGAAGGATCCCAATGTGGTGGCACTTTGTTGGATTGTGGATTTTCCGTTTTACGAGTGGGATGAAAAGAATAAAAAGTTGGACTTTGGACACAATCCATTTAGTATGCCAAAGGGTGGACTTGTGGCACTAGAGAAAGCAGAAACCGTAGAGGAAAAGTTAGCAATTGTGGCAGATCAATATGACATGGTAATGAATGGATATGAGATTTGTTCGGGAGCGGTAAGAAATTATAATCCTGAAATTATGTACAAAGTATTTAATATTCTGGGTTATAACAATGAATATGTAGAGGCGCGGTTTGGTGGTATGTTGTCAGCGTTTAAGTTTGGAGCACCGCCACATGCTGGGTGCGCGTTTGGAATTGATCGAATTTTTATGGTGCTAGAAGACACGGACAATATTCGTGATATTGTAGCGTTCCCGAAAAACGGGGCTGGCGTGGACTTAATGATGAACTCGCCGTCTTTCGTGGATCAGGTGCAGCTAGACGAAGCGCATTTGGCGATAATTCCAGAAGAATAGCCTGTGCTATAATATATATTATATATGGGTGGTAAGCTAAAGGAATTAATCAGAAAGAGGAAATGGAAAATCAAGATTAAGACGTGGGTTTTGATTTTGGTTTTGATTCCACTAGCTTTTGTCGATGCAACGCTTTTAAGGCAAGACCATGTAAAAATGACTGAGTTGCGTGACGCGGTGCTTTCGGCGGATGTAGAGGAAGATGATGAAAAGTTAGCGGAGGCGTTGACCAAGCTAAAAGAGTTTGTTTTTTCTAATATCGTAATTAACGTGATAGAAGAAAATGGCGTACAGCGAGTAATTTTTGGTACGGGGCCATTTTATTTAGAACATCAATATTTGAGAGCTGCCAAAAAAGCGCTGGAAGAGGCGGAGAAAACTTTGGCATCTGACAGCAATCCAAATGGTAATATATATGGTATGGCTGGGGAAACCTGTAGAGCATTGGCAATTCAAAACGGATGGACTTGGGATAATGTAAATTTTATTAATTGTATGCTGACTGAGATTCAAAAATATCCAGCGGCAAATGAAATACAAGATACGATTATGGCGAGTTTGCCTTCAACTGAATTGTATAGAAGAAATTATGCTTCGCCAGTGTGGGCACCATCTTTGACGGGGTGGATGTTGTTGTTAACGCTTATTATAATTGTTGTAATTTTTATTAGAGGTATTATCTGGGTCGTGTTGAGATTGTCTCTGTTGTTTATCTAGCACCTCTAGAAACTCTTGAAAACCCCTTGACAATTATTTTCCCTAGTCATAAGATAAAATTATATTAACTTAAGGAGGAAGCTTAAATGGCTTACGAACATACCAATGGCAA
>CAZLPA010000052.1:0-3294 GCA_964561295.1 uncultured Candidatus Saccharibacteria bacterium
CCATTTAAACTCCTTATTTTATTATTAAACTAAATAACCAAGTAAAGAACAAATCGAGCAACGAAATTAGTATCACAAATAATGCTGTATAAACCAACACTGCCAATACCATTTTCCAGGTTGCCTTACGATTGGGCCAGCGCACCTGGCGAATTTCATGCCACGAATCGCGAAGGTATCTAAAGAAAGCCACGAATGGTCTAAACAAGATAAAAGTTTTCTTTTCAGACTTTTCGGCTTTTTTAGTTTCTTTGGCCACCTCTTTAGCAATCTTGCGCTTAGCCTTAGTTTGTTTTTTATCTTTTATAACAACTTTTTTTCGAAGTATAGGTGCCTGTTCCTCTTCTTTTTTGGTAGAGGTTTCACCGGCTTTAATTTTGGTGATTTTCTTTGCCATTTTACTCCTTTACATCAAAAAAGTCTGATACCAGACTTGTCAATAGTATACTACGTCTAAGGAAGCTCGTCAAGATGCTCCGTAAAAAGTTAAGTAATCTTTTAACATTCTAGCACCGGAAACGATAGGCAGGTATGCTTTTAACTGTTTTTGCATGATAAACTCTAAATCAAAATCATTTTCCCAAATTTCGATCGCTTCTTCCATTCGCTTGTATAATTCCGTTAGCTCCTCTGCCTCATTGGTACCATAAACATTTAAATAATTTTCAGCCGAAACATCCGCTACGCCTCCGTCATGCGTGGAGATTAACAAATTCAAATTTGCCACGTCTTTTTCCCAAGAAGTGCCACAAGCTTCCAGCCCTACAATTGGCACATTGATTGCCGCGTTAGCGCCACAAGATAATCCGTAAGCCAGCTTTTCGTCATAATTTGCAATATAATGCACATGGGTTTTTAAGAAATCATCCTCGGCAACTTTTGCCAGTAATTCATACAACTTCCGAGACATATTATCATCACCGGTGTGGACCCTGCCCGCGAGAATATAATGTGCGTTACGACTTTCTAAAATTTGTTTTAATTTACTCAAATCTTTAAAAGGTAGTTCTGGTCGTTTATAATCTACGAAGCGCCTCTTGAAATCAAAGATAAAATCCTTGTCAGAAAAGTTCAAAATCGTCCCATTTTGGTCTGGCCGAGTTGCCAAAACTTCATTTAATTTTTGGCGCCCAATTTTTTTGAGCTCACGAATTTTATCTGCCGTTAGTAGACTAAGATTTTCCGTGTAACTTGTCGATGGGCATTTTTGTTCATCTATAATTTCTGCTTTTTCATAGAATGTTAAAGTTTCGGGCAATACCCATTTTTTTAAATCAATACCGTTAGTGATAGCTTTAAACTTTACCTTATTCCCGTTAATATCCTTATAATCAGCTACTCTAGCGTGCAATTTAGAGACCCCACTCTTTAATTCGGCAATTTCGATGCTCACGGCCGATAATTTAATCTTGCCATCCACAAATTTATCCTGAACCCATTTTTTTACTGCTGGAGACTTAAGGTTTGGATATACAAATCGCTCGAATTGTGCAACATCAAACTCGGCTTCGGCCGCTTGCACTAACGTATGATTAGTATATAAAGTATGTTTCCGCGTATATACCACTGCCTCATAAAAATCCATCCCATTCGATGTTAGCTCATCTAGTCGTGCCAATGCCGCAAAGAATGTTGCTACTTCGTTTAGTTGCATGATAGCAGGTTTCAGCCCTAGCAATTTTAAGGCAGTATAGCCACCGAACCCTAATGCCACTTCTTGATATAAACGGTGATCTGAACCGCTTAACCCCATGTAAAGTTCGCCCAAATTTGGCTCTGTGATGCAGATAATTCTAGTATTTTTAAAACGTTTTTCTATGACATCTAGTTTGCATAAATTATTGCAGCATTTGATGTTTACAGTATCAACTAAAAGAAATCCAAACTTATGATAATCTACGGCCTTATGTGCATCCACAACCTTGCCGTTTTGCAACATTTGTTGCGTTTCATACGGATAAAAAGGCGTAATTAGTGCAAAAGGTACTTGCATTTGTTCGGCTATACGTCTAGTATCAGCCGCCAAGACTCCTAATCCACCGCCACCACGGATGCCATTTTCTTGATCATACAATTCCAGCGTCCAATAAGTATATGGGCGCTCTGGCGAAATTACTCGCGCAAAATGTTTACGCTCTACCGCTTCTTCAAATTCATCAATATCCTCTATATTTTCTAGCGGATGATAAAAATACGGCTCATTTTCCATTCTGCTTATGATTATAGCACACTAATACCAAAACTCTTTTGGCAATTTGTCCGCGATCCGTTTATGGAAATCCCAGTCAAAGCCATTTAGCCGTTTAATATCTTTGGTTTTAAAATAAGTTTTCCGAATATAATCTGCAGTCATGATTTCGCAAGGAATTAAATCATAATGTTTGCGGATATTAAGCCCACGTTTATAATTTTTGGGCGGTTTTACAGCGATTGGCAAGAAGTCGCAATCCATATCTTTATCTTGGTAAAGCTTCACGGCCAGCATTGACATCGTGGGGATAATTTCTTCTTTCTTGTCATAAACATCTTTATTTTTAAAGACAGTAGCTTGGCGAGTTGCAGACGGCGCCACGAAGATAATACCACCTTCCTTCAAAATATCATGTGACAAATCGGTGTAAAGATTGCGAAACTCACGCTTAATACGGCTCGCGGCCTCATAAAGTGGAGTGCCCTCTTTCAAATTCATTTTTTTCCAAGTGGCAGGAGTAATTGTGGGGGTGATGATGAATCCGAGTCGCTTGATACGCTCATAGTTTGGGGCTAAAGCTTCATACCACGGCAAATTTACTGGAAAACAAGTAATTTTGTCGCCCATGAGATCTGTTTTCATAGTCATAATGCGTCCAATTTCGCCTAACGACGGATGGTTAAAACCTACTACTAAACCATTCTTTACATCCCTCGGCATACCAGCATATGAGCCGGGCGCGATTTTTGACAAGATTTTAATTAGTTTCTTGCGCGCCGCTGCATCATGCTTGGCCTGATCGTTCTTAGGTCCAGTTGTATTGAAAAAATAATTAACTACAGCATTGCACACTTTGCCAACTTTTACCATTTCTTTACGGAGATCCTCAGCCCCCAGAGAGTCAAGTAGCGAATAATTCTCGTGTTGGATTTTGTCGATAATCTCTTCAGCAGACAGTTTTTGTAGTTCAGTTTTTGTAAAAGTTTTCTTTTTAGCCATAAAACCATTATAGCATTATTCGGCCTTTTATGATAAAATATAAGCACACTGGGGTGTCGCCAAGTGGTAAGGCATCGGGTTCTGGTCCCGACATTCGTGGGTTC
>CAZLPA010000053.1:0-3223 GCA_964561295.1 uncultured Candidatus Saccharibacteria bacterium
TGTAGCACATTCTTTAGTATCTTCTTTTAGTAAATGGTACATGGGAGGTAATATTTAGTACCTTCTTTCATGTCAAAAAAATGTCATTGTTTTTCCTACATGTCATAATGGATAGATTGGTGGAATATTCATATTTTAGAATTGAAATAATATTTTTTCACAATTTTGTAAAATCAATTTTTTTAGTTTTCATAATATAGTTAGCTAATATATCTACCATAGTAGTTTGAATTTCTTTTACAGTAGGGGATTCTTTGAGCATCGCAAAGTCACCGCCACCACTAGCGCGATAATTATTTATAACTAAATTGAATTCATCATCATCTTTAATTTCTACACCATTTCTAGTTAATGAAACAATTCTTGCACCAACTGGATTAGATATTTTAGCTTCATATTCTATGCCATCTAACATGTCATAGTTATGGTGTTGAGGATTAGGGAAGTCCATAAGCGGATTAATGATTAATTCATTATCTTTAACTTCCCAAAACTCCATATCCTTTTCTAAATATTCTTTAAGTACTTTTCCAGTTACTCTTTTAACTACTAAAGTATTAGGGAAAGGGTATGTGCTAACTAAATTGCGCATTGTAATTTCTTTATCGAAGCCAGTCGCTCTTAAGAATAATGCGGATGCGGATATATCTGCGCCACTCGCATCTAATTGAACTAGATTTAAGAATGTGAGTAATTGCGACTTATTAAGTCTTGCGTCATATTCATCATTTATCTTTAAATCAACTTCACTAATACCTAAAGTCTTATCTAACCACTTTTGGCATTCATTTTCTTCATCTTGAGCTAAGCTTAATATTTCTTCATCAGCTTCATCTTCCACAGGTAATAAAGAAGGGGTAATGGTATTAGTATCTAAATCTATATCTATACAAGACAAGTATTGTCCGTTGAAACCAGGCTCAGTATAGGCAGTTCCATTAAGCGTCCCGCAATATACTCGATGTTGGTGACCAGCGATTAATACATCAATTCCCTCTAATTCTTCAAGCATTTGATAACCTTGGTTTTCGCCAGTAATTGTTTCTTTTGTGTCACCTGTTTCTGGATCTCTTTCAAAGCCGCCATGATAAACACAGATTATATAGTCAGGATTATCATTTTCTTTAATTAGCTCTAATGTTTCTTTCGCAGCTTTAAATGTTTCTTCAAATTCTAGCCCTTTAATATGATCTGGATGTTCACATTTAGGTACGAAGTGAGTAACTAAGCCAAAAATAGCTAATTTCTTACCAGCTATTTCGTGTATGGCATAAGTAACACCCATACTTTCTCTATTTCCTTCTTCATCAGCTTGGTAATATACATTATTAGTAATGCATGTCGCATTAGTTGTCTCTAAATGTTTGTTTAAGATATCTACTCCATAATTGAAGTCATGATTTCCGATATTCACATAATCATAATCTAAATATTTCATGACTAATGATATTGGGCATACTTCATCTTTTTTAGTTAAGAAATGGTAGAAGGTTAAAGGAGAGCCTTCAATTGTGTCGCCATTATCTATGAGAATAGTATTTTCATCTCTTAATTTATCAATCATTGTCTTAATGCGAGCTACGCCATGGTTCATAGGTTTGCCATCCGCATAGCTATAAGGATAAATAAAACCATGTAGATCAGAAGTAGATAATATTCTTATTCTATTATTCATATAATTAATCTTGTATGATACACATGTACCTTGTCTGTACATGAATATCACAATCCTTTCTAAGCCTTTGATTTAGAATAATGTAGAAACCTTTCTCTTATTTTTAGTGTAGGTAATCTACTTCAAGGAGAGTGAGTCTATGGTATCTTACCATTCTGTTCATAGCTGGATAGGCCAACGTGTCTTCATGTCTCGCAAGTTTACAAGATAAGATCACCATAGAAATAGACAAGGTTTCTAGAAAGGTGGTCTTTTCTTATGACCTATTTTGTTGGCATAGATGTTGCCAAGTATGAACATGTAGTCACTATTTTGAATTCATCTACTGGTGAATATATAGTTGACTCACTTCATTTCGATAATAACGATAAAGGCTTTAAGTCGTTATTATCGAATCTATCTCAGTTAAATAAGAATGATGTGGTAATCGGTTTTGAATCTACAGCTCATTACCATCAAACTTTATTTAACTTTCTAACCCAGAAGAAATTTAAGTGTATTCTCATCAACCCTTATATGACTTCTAGGTTTAGATCTATCTCTTTGAGGAATGCCAAGAACGATAATATCGATTCTCGTGCGATTGCCTCATTTCTATCGTTTGAATATAAGAATCTACTTCAAGTTGAATTTGAATCCAATGAGATTAAAGAGTTATCTATTCAAAGAGATACTTTAATCAAAGATTCTTCTAAGCTAAAGATTAAGCTATTGTCTTATCTTGACAGAGTCTTCCCAGAGCTAGAATCCGTCGTGGATAAAGCCGGCATTCATTCTAAAGCGATTAGAGCTATTTTGAAGGAATATCCTACTGCTCGTTCGATTTCTTCTACTAGAATCGATCATCTCATTAAACTTTCTAATGATGCCTCTAGAAATAGATATCCAGCAGCTAAAGTTAAGGCTATTAAGAAAGCAGCTAAATCCTCTATTGGCTTTCACTCTGATGCGATTGGGTTAAAGATTAAACAATCTATTGAACAACTAGAATCATTAGAAAAGCAGACCGATGAAATCAATGAAGTCATAATCCACCTACCAAGTGTTATGGACTCACCTTTACATAAAATAAAGGGAATCAATTCAATTGAAATAGCCTACATCATGTCTGCCATTATCAATATAAACAGATTTGATGTTCCAAGTAAACTAGTAGCTTACGCAGGGCTAGATCCTAAAGTAAGACAATCTGGTACATGGAGTGCTTCTACTACTCGTATGTCTAAGCGCGGTAACAGATTATTACGCTATGCCTTAATATGGGCAGCTAATAATATTCGTAAACATCCTTCTAAAATGAAGGATTATTACGACAAGAAACGTGCTCAGGGCAAGTCTCATTACAACGCTTTAGGTCATTGCGCTACTAAACTATGTAGATACATCTTCTTTATTTTGAACAATCCCGATAAAGAATTCATCAACTAATTCAAACGATATATTTTCAAAGAACTAAATTTCTCTAAATTTACATTTCTGTAAATCTGAGTTTTTATAATGGTCAAATAATCTTTATTAATTACTTGACATCTTCATAGCTGGTCTCCT